>JAODNA010000163.1 GCA_025465135.1 Frankiales bacterium
GGCGCCGGCCGGGAGGACGTGTCCCGCGGATGCGGGCACGAGGACCGGCGTCTTCGGCGTCAGCTGCTGCGGCGCCTGCTGCAGCCCGGGCACCAGCCCGTCCCGCGCCGGCGGCAGCGGCTGCTGCACGAGGGTCTGACCCGGCGGCGCGAGGAGCGACAGCACCGATGCGATCGCCACGGCCCCGCCGAACGCCGTCACGCCGGCCTTGCTGTTGCGCCGGCGCCGCGCGGCACCGAAGGCGAGGGAGAGCCCGTCGGCCGGCGGCGCGACCGTCGTGAACGTCGGGGCGGGCAGCGTCATGACGTGGCCCCCGGCTCGCTGTCGCTGACGGCGACCGCAAGGGCCGCTCGTGCTTCGTGCAGGCGTCGTTTGACCGTGCCGACGGGACGGTGGATCGCGGCGGCGACCTGCGCGATGGGCAGGTCGGCGTAGTAGTGGAGCAGGACGACCTCCCGCAGACCGACGGGGAGCCGCTGCACGAGGTCCCGGAGCCACGGGTCGTGAGCGGGCCGGCCCGCGGGCAGCGCAGCGCCGAGCGTCGCGACGGCGGACCGCTCGCGACCGCTCTGCCTCCAGTGGTGGCGGCACAGGTTGGTGCCGACGACGTAGGCGAAGGCGCGCGGCTCCCGCACGCTGCGCCACCGGGCGAACAGCCGCGTGAACGCCTCCTGCGCAGCGTCCCGGCCGAGGTCGGCGTCGCCGGTGAGGGCGGCCAGGTAGCCGGCCAGCCGGCCGAACTCGGCCGTGTAGAGGGCGGCGAACGCGTGGGCGCAGTCGGCGGAGACGCCCGGCAGCGCGGGCAGCGCGGGCGCGGTCGCCTGGGCAGGCTGGGGCCACTGCGCGATCACTGCCACGCGATTCCTCCCACCCCCGGGCCGGGCGGACCTGCTGGGTACAGATCGTCCCAAAAGGGTGGCAGAGATCCGGCGCGAGCGCGAGGGAGGTCGGGCCGCGCTACTTCTTCGCGGTGAACGTCCAGCTGATCGTGCCGTTGGGCGCCCCGGCGAGGTTGCAGACCTGGATCGTGATCTTCTGACGGCCCTTGTACTTGCTGACGGCTTCCTCGTGCGCGCTGGTGCCGCTGGAGCCGGTGTTGATCGAGCCGTCGGCGTCGAGCAGGTAGAGATCCCAGTCGGTCTGGGCGCTGCCGGCGGGGTCGGGGGCGTCGAGCACGACGTCGAGCGTGCCGGCGCCCGGCACCGTGAAGGCGTGGTTGTCGACGGCGGTCGGGAGGATCGCGGAGCAGCCGTCAGTCACCTCGCCGGTCGCCTCGGCCGTGGGGTCAGGCACCAGGCTGACCTTGTACGAGCCCTTGGTCACCTTGCCGCCGCCGGCGTGGGCAGGTGCCCCGGCGAGGGCGGCCACGACGACGGTCGTGGCAGCGAGGGCGAGACGGCGGTTCATCGCGGCTCCTGAAGTCGGCTGCTGCTGACCTCAGGATTCGGCGTACGGCGGTGAAGTCCTGCCCTACGGCGTCTCGAACGACGCCGGCGGTCCGCCGGTCGTGGCGTTGGGCGTGTTGCTGTCGAAGGTCGCCCCCACGGTGGAGGCGTCGACGACGGCGTAGATGATCCCGGCCGAGATCGCGAGGGCGACCACGGCGCCCAGGAAGAGGGGTACGTCGCTGCGGGCTCGCTCCATGCGCCCACCGTATCGTCACCCGCCCGGCGCAACGGATCGCAGGTCCGGATGGCCGAAGCACCAGGAGCCACCTGACCCAGAGGAGCTCCTCGTGCGCCGCCTTGCCACCGCTGTCCCCGCCGTCGTGACCACCGTCGTCGCCGTACTGACCCTTTCGACGGGCACCGCACTCGCCCACGGCCCGGAGCGAGGCTCCTCACACGCCAAGCCCGCGCACTCCAGGGCAGATCACGGCAAGAAGCACAAGGCCCACAAGCCGAAGGTCGAGCCCCTGGTGACCATGACCGGCGTCATCAGCGACACGCCGACGGCGACTCTCGGCAGCAGCAGCGACACCGCGACCTCGACGATCACCCTCACCGTCAAGGGCGGGGAGCGCTCGCTGCACACGGCGACGGTCGTGCTGACGCTGGACAAGAGCACAGTGGTACGACGGGGCGACGCGGCCGCGACGCCGTCCGACCTGGTGCTGGGCGACCACGTCTCGGTCCGCGCCCGCCGGATGCCCGACGGCAGCTGGCTCGCCCTGCGGGTCAACGCCTGCGCACCGCCGGTCGAGAGCCGCGAGGACGACGACTAGAGAGCAGCGCGTCGAAGCGCGGTTCTGTCCGACCCCAGACCTACCGTCGGGGCATGCGCCTGCTCCACACCTCCGACTGGCACCTCGGCCGGTCACTGCACCGCGCCGACCTGCGCGACGCACAGGCGGCCTTCCTCGACGGCCTCGTCGAGACGGTCCGATCCGAGCGGGTCGACGCCGTCGTCGTCGCGGGTGACGTCTACGACCGGGCGGTGCCCTCGCTCGACGCCGTCGAGCTGTGCGAGTCGGCACTCGTCCGGCTCCGCGAGGCGGGCGCCCGGGTGGTCCTCATCAGCGGCAACCACGACTCCGCCCGCCGGCTCGGGTTCGGCAGCCGGCTCGTCGACGCCTCCGGCGTGCACCTGCGCACCCGGGTCGGTGACTGCGCCGACCCCGTCCTGATCGACGACGTGAGCGGTCCCGTCGCCGTCTACGGCATCCCCTACCTCGAGCCCGAGGCGGTCCGCGGCGAGCTGCCGCCCGACACGGGTCGTGGGCACAGCGCGGTCCTCGGTGCGGCCCTGTCGGCAGTGCGGGCCGACCTGTCGGCGCGCGGACCGCTCCGGTCGGTGGTCCTGGCGCACGCCTGGGTGGGCCAGGCGACGGCCAGTGAGAGCGAGCGCGACATCACCGTCGGCGGGGTGGCCAGCGTGCCGGCCTCCCTCTTCGACGGGTTCACCTACTCCGCCCTCGGGCACCTCCACGGCCCGCAGACCCTGTCCGAGGGGCTGCGCTACAGCGGCTCTCCGCTGGCCTACTCCTTCTCCGAAGCCCTTCACGTGAAGGGCTCCTGGCTGGTCGAGCTCTCTGCCACCGGCCTCGCTCGCGTCGAGGCGGTGCCCGCTCCGGTGCCGCGCCGGCTGTCGACCGTGCGCGGCTCGTTGTCCCACCTGCTCGGCTCGTCGGCCTACGACGCCCAGGTCGGTGACTGGCTGCAGGTGACCCTCACCGACCCGGCGCGGCCGGACGAGGCGATGGCTCGGCTGACGGCGCGTTTCCCCCACATCCTCGTGCTCCGGCACGAGCCCGAGGGGGTCACCGCGGACGAGCGGAGCTACACCGCCCGCGTCGCCGGCCGGTCGCCGCTCGAGATCGGGGCCGCCTTCGCCGAGCACGTCCGCGGCGCAGCCCTCGACGACGACGAGGCCGACCTGCTCGCGCAGGCCTTCGAGGCCGACCGGCTGGCGGCCGTCTGATGCGGCCGCACCGGTTGCGCGTCACCGCGTTCGGGCCGTTTGCCGACACGGTCGAGGTCGACCTCGACGCGCTGAGCGGCAGCGGGCTCTTCCTCCTCCACGGCGACACGGGTGCGGGCAAGACGACACTGCTCGACGCGATGGGGTTCGCGCTCTACGGCCGCGTCCCCGGTGTGCGCAACGACGCGAAGCGGCTCCGGTCCGACCATGCCGCGCCGGACGTGCACACCGAGGTGCAGCTCGAGGCGACCCTCGGCGGCCGGCGGATGCGCATCACCCGGTCGCCGGAGTACCAGCGGCCGAAGCGACGCGGCGACGGCACGACGAAGCAGCACGCGAAGGTCCTGCTCGAGGAGCAGGTCGGGGGCGGCTGGTCGACGGTGTCGACGGCGCACCGCGAGGCCGACGATGTCGTCCTCGACCTCGTCGGCATGTCCGCGGAGCAGTTCTTCCAGGTCGTCCTGCTCCCGCAGGGGGAGTTCGCGAAGTTCCTGCGGGCCGACTCCGCCGCGCGGGCGCAGCTGCTCGAGAAGCTGTTCGGCACCGGGCTCTACCGCTGCGCGGAGGAGTGGCTCGTCGGCAGGCGGATCGCGACCTCGCGCGCGGTCGAGGCGGCCCGTTCGGACGTCGCGCTGGCGACCGCGCGCGTCGCGCAGGTGGCGGGTGTCGCCGAGCCGGCCGAGCCGTGCGACCGGTGGGCC
>JAODNA010000170.1 GCA_025465135.1 Frankiales bacterium
CGCTGGGCCGAGCGCGACCCGGTCGCCGCCCGCCGGCTGGCCCGGGTGCGCGCCGTCATCACCGCGCTCGCCGAGCAGCACACGATGCCGGCCGAGAACCTCATCCAGCCTGATGCCGTACGACGACTCGCCTGGCAGCCGCCGCGCGAGCCGACGACGGCGGCCGTCCAGGCGGCGCTGGTCGCCAGCGGCGCGCGGCAGTGGCAGGTGGCGCTCGTCGCCGGCCCGGTCGCCGAAGCGCTGCCCGACCCGCCCGACCCGCCCGAGGAGGACCCACCGGCGCTCGCCGTGCTCACCGAGGCCGAACCTGCCGGTGAGGTGGCCTCGATCACCGCTGAGCCCGAGGGCGAGTGAGGCTGGTCGGCGAGCGCGTCACGCTGATCCCGGTCCCGCACCACCTGTCCGTCGCTGTCGTCGGCGGCAGGGGCCTGGCCGGCGCAGTGGCCGACCTCGGCCTGACCGCCGCGGTGGGCTGGCCGCACGCAGACACGGCCGACGCTCTCCGCCCGCTGGCCGAGCACGGCGGACCCGAGGCGGCTCACGGGACGTTCCTCATCACGGTCGACGGCGAGCTGGTCGGCGAGTGCGGCTGGCTCGGCGGGCCGGACGAGAACGGCGACGCCGAGATCGGGTACGGCCTGGCCGCATCGGCGCGGCAACGCGGCCTCGGCACCGAGGCGGTCGCGATGCTCGCGGCCTGGGTCGAGCAGCAGCCCGGCGTGCGGCGGGTGACTGCGGACTCCCTGGTGGGCAACGAGCCGTCCCGCCGCGTGCTGGAGCGGCTGGGCTTCCGCCCCGTGAGCGAGGCGCCGCCGTACGTCTCGTATGCACGTGATGCACCACACGTGGACCGCACCACCCGGTCAAGTTAGGCTGCCCTAAGTCGACCTAAGGAGATCGCGCTGTGGGCACGGGCCGGACGCTGCTGCTGGGCGCGATCGCCGGAAGCACGATCCTGCTCGGGATGCCGATGGGTCGGATGCGGACCCCCGCTCCCCGCCTGCGCCTGATCCTCAACGCGACGGCGATCGGCGTTCTCGTCTTCCTGCTCTGGGACGTCCTCGCGGGCGCGTTCGCGCCGATCGACGGGGCGCTGTCGTCCTACCACGAGGGCCACGGGGGTCTCGGCTCCGCGGTCGGCTACGCCGCGCTGTTCTTCGCCGGCCTGACCATCGGCCTGATGACCCTCGTCTACTACGAGCGCCGGCTGTCGGCGGTCGGCACGAAGAAGCGCTTCGGCCCGGGCAGCGTGACCGTCGGCGAGCTCGAGGCCCGTACGGCGGGGATCGCGTCCTGGTCGCCGGCCCGCCGGCTGGCGCTGCTCATCGCCGTCGGCATCGGGCTGCACAACTTCGCCGAGGGCCTCGCCATCGGCTCGTCCGCGGCCAGCGGCGACATCGCCCTGGCGACCCTGCTGGTCGTCGGCTTCGGCCTGCACAACGCGACCGAGGGCTTCGGCATCGTCGCCCCCCTGGCCGCCGACCGCGCCCCTGACGAGGAGCGCCCGACCTGGGGCTTCCTGCTCGGGCTCGCGCTCATCGGCGGTGGCCCGACCTTCGCCGGCACGGCCATCGGCCACGCCGTCACCAACGAGGCGCTGTCGGTGGCCTTCCTGACGCTCGCTGCCGGCTCGATCCTGTACGTCGTCGTCCAGCTGCTCGCCGTCGCCAACCGGGCCGGCCGCAAGGACCTGCTCGGCTGGGGCCTGCTGCTCGGGCTGGCGGCCGGCTTCATCACCGACATGATCGTCACCGCCGCCGGCGTGTGACCCACTTCGTGGGTTGAGGCCGCGTCCCCGATCGGGGACGCGGCCTCCGCCATCGCGCCGCCGCGCTGCCCCCTCGGCAGCACGGATACGCGCAGAGGGTGGGTGACCGCGACCCCCCTCGGATCGCGACCACCCACCCGCTTCTCAGGTGCCCCCTCGACCGGCCTGCCGGTGTGAGAGCAGCCAGTGCTCGAGCGCGACCACGCCGCGGCGGTACTCGTCCTCGACCTGCGCACCGACCGGCACCAACCGGCCGAGGCCGGCCGGCGGGCGGTCGTCGGCAGGCAGGTACGGCCGGGCCTGGCGGGCCTGCAGGAGGCGGCGCAGCGCGGTCAGCAGGGTGGCGACGACGAGGGCCGCCACCACGATCCCGATCATCGTGATGACGTCGCCCTGCACGCTCGTCCCGCTCGGCACGCGGTCCTCCTCACCTCGCTCGTGCGCACGATTGTGCTGGCGAGGCGCCGGTCGCGCCGGGCTTTGCGGCAACTGGCCCCGGATTGGTCCGGTCGGACTAGTCCGCCGGCGACGGGCAGCAGGGCAGGTCGACGGTCACGACGAGGCCGCCGTCCGGGCGTGCCTCGGCCACGACCGTGCCGCCGTGCACCGTCGCGACCGCCTTGACGATGGACAGGCCCAGCCCGGCGCCGCGTCGCGCCGTACGGCCCGGGCCCTGCCGGCGGAACGGCTCGAACAGCCGCGGCACCTCCTCCGCGGCCACGACCGGGCCGCTGTTCATGACCTGCAGGCGGGCACGGCCGGCGACCGTCCCGGCGTCGACGCGGACCCAGCCGCCGTCGACGTTGTGCCGTACGCCGTTCTCGACCAGGTTGCCGGCCAGCCGCTCGAGCAGGCCGCGGTCGCCCAGCACGGCCGCCGGGGCGTACGACGACGTCAGGGCGATCCCCCGCTCCGCCGCCTCCGAGCGCACGGCCGACAGCGCGAGGGCGCACACCTCAGGCAGCTCGACCCGCTCGCGCAGCGGCAGGCCGTCGACCGAGAGCTGGTCGCTGCGCGCGAGCAGCAGCAGCGAGTCGACGAGGCGGTCGGCGCGCATGGTCGCGTCGCGTACGACGAGGGCTGCCGCCCGCAGGTCCGTGGAGGTCGCGTCGGGATCGGCGAGGGCGACGTCGACCTCCGTGCGCATCACCGCCAGCGGGGTGCGCAGCTCGTGACTGGCATCGGCGACGAACCGGCGCTGCGCCTCGAAAGAAGCCTGCAGGCGCTCGAGCATCGCGTCGAAGGTGTCGGCCAGCTGCTTGAGCTCGTCCTCGGGCCCGGCGAGCGCGATCCGGGCGTCGAGCTGCTCGGCGGACAGCCGCTGGGCGGTGCTGGTGATCTGCTGCAGCGGTCGAAGCACGCGGCCCGCGAGGAAATAGGCGACCGCGACGCCGACGACCACCACGACGATGAGGACGATCAGGCCCTGGCGCACCAGGGAGTCGAGCGCCGCCTTGCGCAGCGAGTCCTGGAAGGTGTCGACGGTGAGGATCCGGCCGTCGGGCAGGCGTACGCCGAAGTTCGCGGGGAGCGGGATGCGGGCGGCGTCGATCGCGCGTCGGACGAGGACCACCGACAGCACCAGCAGGAGCACGCCGACAGCTGCGGCCACGGCGCCGTAGACGATCGTCAGCCGCCAGCGAAGCGTCGTACGGGCACTCATGGCGACCCGATCCGGTAGCCGACACCGACGACGGTCTGGAGGAGCTGGGGCTCGCCGAGCTTCTTGCGCAGCGTCATCACCGTGACCCGGACGATCGTCGTTGCGGGGTCGGCGTTCTCGTCCCAGACCCGCTCGAGCAGTTCCTCGCTGCTGACCACCGCGCCTTCCGCACGCAGCAGCTCCTCGAGCACGCCGAACTCCTTGCGGGTGAGGTCGAGGGCCATCCCATCGCGGCTCGCGGCCCGCCGGGCGGGGTCGAGCGACAAGCCCCCGGGCCCGGTCATCACGGGCGGCGTTGCGGGTGTCGCCCGGCGGCCGAGCGCACGGACCCGCGCCACCAGCTCCTCGAAGGCGAACGGCTTGCCCAGGTAGTCGTCCGCCCCGAGGTCGAGGCCGGCGACGCGGTCGGCGAGACCACCGGCAGCGGTCAGCATCAGCACCCGGGTCAGCGAGCCCTCCGCGGTGAGAAGGCGACACACCTCGTCCCCGGACCGGCCAGGGAGATCCCGGTCGAGCACCAGGACGTCGTACCGCGTGACCATCGCCTTCTCCAGGCCGGTGTCCCCGTCGTGGGCGACGTCGACGGCCATGCCCTCGCGACGCAGGCCGCGCGCGACGGCTTCGGCGAGCGGCACCTCGTCCTCGACGACCAGCACACGCACGATTGGACGCTAGCCGAGGCGGTGTGTGGTCCCCGTGAGCGACATCGCGATGAGCCGCTTGCACGGCGAAGGTCACCCTGCTGGCCCCGGGTGAGAAGGGCGGCGGACGGGTACGGTCGATTCGTGCGAGCCCCGAGCGTGACCGAGCTCCGCCGCGGTGTGCTCGCGGTGTCCGTGTTGCATGACGTCGACATCGAGCCGGCCGCCCTCGGAGTGACGCTTCCCGGGACGCCGCCGGTCTGGATCCCCTGGGCCGAGTGCCGCCGCGCGCTGGCCGGCCACGACCCGGAGTCGACCGGTCGCCGCCGTCTCACCGACTGGCTGCTCGCGCGCCGGTGGGCCGCCGACCTGTCCGCCGAGCACCTCGTGCAGCGGCTGCGCCCGGTCGGTCTGCCGGTCGAGCACGTGCTGCACCCGGGGCTCGACTGGGTCCGCGAGCGCGTGCTCGGTGACGCCCTCGACCTCGGCCTCGGCGCCGTCGACCTCGACCCTGCCGACCCCGACCGCGTCGTCCTGCTGCCGGCGACGGCCCTCGACGCCGCCGGGCTCGACCAGGAGCAGATGTGGTCACGCACGAGGACGATGCTCGACGACCTCGGCAGGCTCGCCGCCGAGCGCGTACGCCGCGACACGCGCGGTCTGCTCCGGCCGCTCGGTGACTGCGACGTGGTGACGCTGCTCGGGTCGCGCGCGCTCCGCGTCGCCCTGGCCGCCGACGCCAGCGGCATGTGCGGAGCCGTCGTACCGATGCGCAACCGCGGCTGGACGCGGCTCGCGCTGATCGATCCGGCTTTCGGCCCGGCCGCCGCACGCGCGACCGACGCCGAGCACCGGGGCTTCGACCGGCCGCTGCTCATCACGCCCGACGAGGTGACGCTGGTCGCCGAGGGTGGCCGCGCCGAGGCCATCGTGCTGCGGGACCCCGCCGTGTCCGACGAGCCGTGGATGAAGGACGTCCTCTACCGCTAGCCGCCCCTTCGCCGCTGCCCACGACGTGTGCGCGGCGCACGCTCATGTCGCACGCGTGGGACGCGCACACGTCAGCCGGCGTCGGAGAAGTGGCCCTACTGGAGGGGCTGGGACTCGGCGTCCATCGCGGGCTGCCGGCCGGCGACGTGCTCGACCAACCGGCGCGCGACCTCCTGCGCGGTGAGCCCGATGTCGGCCTGCACCTGGGCCCGCGTGCCATGGGCGAGGAAGCGGTTGGGGATGCCGATGTCACGAGCAGGTACGTCGACGTCGGCGTCTCGCAGCGCCTGCGACAGCACCGAGCCGAACCCGCCCACGCGGCCGCTGTCCTCGACGGTCAGCACCAGCGCGTGGCGCCGCGCGAGATCGATGAGCTCGGCCGGGACGGGCGTGATCCACCGCGGGTCGACGACGGTGACGTCGATCCCCTGCGCGGCAGCGCGCTCGGCCACCTCGACGGCCAGTGCGCCCATCGCGCCGACAGCGACGAGCAGCACGTCGGGCGTCGCAGCCCGAACGAGGACGTCCACGCTGCCGACGCGGTCGACGGCGGGGATGTCGGCGACGACAGCACCGGTCGGGAAGCGGAGGACCGTCGGCCCGTCGTCGACACCGAGGGCCTCGCGCAGCTCCTGCCGCAACGTCGCGCCGTCACGCGGAGCGGCGATGCGGATGCCCGGCACGATCTGCAGGATCGACAGGTCCCACATCCCGTTGTGGCTCGCGCCGTCAGGACCGGTGACGCCGGCCCGGTCCAGCACGAGCGTCACCGGCAGTGAATGCAGCGCGACGTCCATCAGCGTCTGGTCGAACGCGCGGTTGAGGAACGTCGCGTAGATGCACACGACGGGGTGCATGCCGCCGAGTGCGAGGCCGGCCGCGGACGTGATGGCGTGCTGCTCGGCGATGCCGACGTCGAACGTCCGCTCGGGGTAGGCGGCGCTGAAGGCACGAAGACCGACGGGCTGGAGCATCGCGGCGGTGATGGCGACGACGTCGGGCCGCTCGCCCCCGATCGCGACCATCTCCTCCGACAGCACGTTGGTCCACGTCTGCGCGCCGGCCGTCATCGGCTTGCCGGTGATCGGGTCGATGACACCCACGCTGTGCAGGCAGTCGGCCTCGTCGTCGATCGCCGGCTGGTAGCCGAAGCCCTTGACCGTCACCGCGTGCACGATGACGGGTCCGCCGAAGTCCTTCGCCCGTCGCAGCGCCGCTTCCATGGCCTGCTCGTCGTGGCCGTTGATCGGTCCGACGTACTTCAGACCGAGGTCTTCGAACATCACCTGCGGCTGGATGAGGTCCTTGAGGCCGCGCTTGATGCCGTGCAGGGCTTCGTAGAGCGGCGGCCCGACGAGGGGCGTCTTGGCCAGAGCACCGCGTACGACGTCGAGAGCCTGCTCGTACTCCGGCTTCATCCGCAGGGTCGCGAGGTGCTGCGCGAGCCCGCCGATGGTCGGGGAGTACGAACGGCCGTTGTCGTTGACGACGACGACGACCGGCAGGTCACCGGCCGCGATGTTGTTGAGCGCCTCCCAGCACATCCCGCCGGTGAGCGCGCCGTCGCCGACCACGGCGACGACGTGGCGCTTCTCACCGCGCAGCCGGTAGGCCTTCGCCAGCCCGTCGGCGTAGGACAGCGCGGTGGACGCGTGGGAGTTCTCGACGATGTCGTGCTCCGACTCGGCGCGGGAGGGGTAGCCGGACAGGCCCCCCTGCTTGCGCAGGTTCGCGAACCCGGCCTGCCGGCCGGTGAGGATCTTGTGGACGTAGGCCTGGTGGCCGGTGTCCCACAGGATCCGGTCGCGCGGTGAGTCGAAGACCCGGTGCAGCGCGAGGGTGATCTCGACGACGCCGAGAGAGGGACCGAGGTGCCCGCCGGTGCGGGACACCGCGTCGACCATGAAGTCGCGGATCTCGGCGGCGAGCGCCGGCATCTGCTCGGCGGCGAGCCGCTTGAGGTCCGCGGGACCCTGGACGCTCTCGAGCAGACTCCGCGGCACGCGGCGAGTCTACGGTCGGGGCACTGAGCCCGCCGCTCAGAGGCGCGGGACCCAGCGCTCCCCGCGCAGCGCGGCCGACACCATCTCCACCTGCTTGCCGGCCGCGAGCAGCCGCCGGCCCTCACGGTCGTAGGCGGCGATCGCGGCGTCGACGACGTCGGGACCGACCAGGCCGCCGAGCTCGGCCCGGACCGTACGCAGCCCGTCGCGGGCCGCCTGCACGGCGGACTCGAGGTGATGGGCGGCAAACCGGGACAACACGACCGGGTGCTTGCGCAGGACCTCGTGCGCCCGATAATCGGGAGGACACAGATCGAACAGCCAGGCCACCGCGCTGCGCTCCCACTCGGCCATTTGCGGCGGGAGGACCTCCGCGGGCCAGCCTGGTGGCACTAGGTCATGGGGGCCCGGCATGGCTGGTCGGTCCTCCTCCCGGCGGGGGATCAAGCGAAATGACCCCGTTGTCGATCCTGAGAGTGTGACCGACACCATCGGCGCCATCACGCCGGAGTTCACCAGCGACGCACTGCGTCAGGCCGTGCTCGCGCTGCGTGCTCCGCAGGCCGCCAAGCGCGCCCCCGCCCCGACCTCCTCGGTCTTCGGTCGCGCGCTCGCCGCCGTACCGGACGACGCCCATCCGCCGACCCCCCGCGCCACGCTGCAGGGCCGGTTCCGCTCCGTCGAGACCAGCGCCCTTCTCCCGGGTACGTCGATGGCGCTCGTCGTCCTTCCCAACGTCGGCATCGGCTCGGTGCCGCCGCAGCTGTTCCGCAGCTGCGAGATGATGGTCAACGCCGGGGCGACGGTCGTGATCCTCGGCACCGACATCCCCCGCCAGGTCGCCGACCACCGCAGGCCCATCACCGTCCCCCTCCGCGCCGATGACTCCCTCGCCAACGAGTGGGGCCTCATCGCCTGCGGCCCCGCCCGCCGGGTCGCCTTCCTCGCTCGCCAGGAGCCCGGGCTCGACGACCTGTGGTCGTGGGTCGTCACCCGTGACGCCGTGGCCGTGCATCGTGCCGGTACCGCGATCCTGGAGCGGGTGCCGTTCCTCAAGTTCCGCGTGCCCGCCCTCGCCACCTGACTGCGCTACGCGAAGGCCTGAGCCACCAGGTCCGCCGCAAGCGGCTCGGCTGCTGCTGCCCAGCTGTCGACGAGTGACAGCCGCGTCCGTCGCTCGAGCAGGTCCGGAGCAGTGAGGGCGCCCTCGGCAACCACCCCCCACTGCAGCTCCACGCCGAGCACCGGCACGCCGGGCGCCACCGGATCGAGCAGCCGCGGGTCGGCGGCGGCCAGCGCAGCGACCTGACCTGCCTCCGTGCCGTAGCGGCGAACGAGACGGGCCGGTACGGCGGCGCTCGGCGTGCCCGTCGCCCCGACCAGCGGGAGGTCGCGGGTCCTGCACGGGACCTCGGTCAGCCGGTCGACGACGTCCTGCGCCATCCGCCGGTAGGTCGTGAGCTTGCCGCCGAGAACGGTCCACAGCCCGTCGTCGCCGTGGACGACGGCATGGCGGCGCGACAGGTCGGCGGTGCGTCCCTCCACGCCGGCCAGCAAGGGGCGGACACCGGCGAAGGACCCGACGACGTCGGACCGCGACAGCGGTCGTTCGAGACCGCGCGACAGCGTGTCGAGCAGGAAGGCGATCTCGGTCTCGGTCGCCAGCGGCAGGTCCGGCAGCGGCCCGTCGACCGGGTCATCGGTCAGGCCGACGTAGATCAGGCCGTCGGGGTGTGGCAGCGCGAAGACGTAGCGGTTGCGCTCCCCCGGCACAGCGACGGTCAACGAGGCGGTGGGGTTGCCGAGCAGGGCCGCGGGCAGCACGACGTGGACGCCCTTGCTGGGCGTGAGCCGCGTCGCCGGGGCGAGGTCGCTCGCCCAGACACCCGTGGCGTTGACGATGGCGCGCGCGCTGATGTGCGCCGTCGTACCGCTGACCTCGTCGCGGATCCCGCCCGCCGCGTCGAGGGCGCTGACACGGGTGAGGATCCGGGCGCCGTACGACGCCGCCGTACGCGCCAGCGCGACGACGAGCCGCGCGTCGTCCTCGAGCTGACCGTCCCAGTTGAGCAAGCCGCCGCGCAGCCCTTCGCGGCGCACGGCGGGCACGAGCCGCGCGGTCTCGGTGACGCCGATCCGGCGCGGCCTCGGCAGTGCCGATCGCGGTGTGCCCGCAAGGAGCCTCAGGGCGTCTCCGGTGCGGTGACCGGCGTCGAACAGGAGCCCGTCGCGGCGGCCGACGTCGTCACCGAGCGGCAGCACCATCGGCAGCGGCCGGACGAGATGAGGGGCGGTACGCCGGAGCAGGACGTCCCGCTCGCGGGCGCTCTCGAAGGCGAGTCCGACGTCGCCGGTCGCGAGGTAGCGCAGGCCGCCGTGGACGAGCTTCGACGACCAGCGGGACGTGCCGTGCGCGAGGTCGCTCTTCTCGACGAGCGCCACGGAGAGCCCGCGACTCGCGGCGTCGAGGGCGACCCCGCAGCCCGTGACGCCACCGCCGATGACGAGGACGTCGACGCTGCCCGTCGTCAGCGCGTCGAGCTCGCGGGCCCGGCGCTCGCGGGTGAGGTGCGGCCCGCTCATGGACGCAGGTAGGCGTCGAGGAGGTGGCGCAGCTCGGCCGCGACCGGCTGGCCCTCGACCACCCGCGCCGAGAAGACGAACGACTGCGCGGTGAGCTGCAGGCAGGTGGCTGCGACGCGCGCGTCGACCGGGCGGATGCTGCCGTCGCGCTGTCCCTCCTCGACCTGCAGGGCGACGAGGTCGATGGCGGCCTTCTGCGTGGAGCCGAAGCGGTCGACGACGAGCGGGAGCAGCAGCTCGGGATCGAGGTCGAGCACCCGCCGGTAGAGCGGGTGATGGGCGAGCTCCTCGACCGTGCGCACGCCGGCCTCGACCAGTCGCTCGCGGGCGGTCGGGAGGTCGGCGACGTCGGCTCTCGCGCGGTCGATGAGGGCCAGCAGCTCGCGTTCGAGCAGGGCGTTGACGATGGCCTGCAGGTCGCCGTACTGCCGGTAGACGGTCATCCGGCTCACCCCCGCCCGCCGGGCGACGTCGGCGAGAGTGGTGCGCTTCAGCCCGACGTCCATCACGCACTCGCGGGTTGCCGCGAGCACGGGATCCAGCGCGTGGAGGTCGATGGCGTCGATGTGACACTGTGACGTCATGTGTCACACTGTAGCGCATGGCCTCCGAGATGACCCCCGCCGGCTGGGGTGACCCGGCCCGCCGCACCGGTCTGCCCCCGCACGCGACCGCGTGGCTGCGCCGTGAGATCGGTACGACGGCGCCGTCCCTTCCCGTCGACATCAGCCTCGCGCCCGGTCGGCTGTCGGTGGCCGACCGCAAGGCGCTGGCGGCGGTCGTCGGCGGCGAGCACGTCCGGGAGGACTCCCCCAGCCGGGTCGCCCACGCCGCCGGCCGCAGCTACCTCGACCTGCTCGCCCTGCGCAGTGGGGCCGTCGCCGCGCCGGACGCGGTCGTCGTACCCGGATCGGCGGACGAGGTCCGCGACGTCCTCCGGGTGTGCACCGAGCGCGCGATCGCCGTCGTCCCCTTCGGGGGCGGGACCTCGGTGGTCGGCGGGGTCGCGCCACTGCGGGGCGGGCTGGAGACGGTCGTGTCGCTCGACCTGCAGCGGCTCGACCGGCTCCTCTCTGTCGACGAGGAGGCCTTGACGGCGACGTTCGAACCCGGCGTCCGTGGACCGGCGGCCGAGTCGCTGCTCAACGCGCACGGGCTGACCCTCGGGCACTTCCCGCAGTCCTACGAGTACGCCTCGCTCGGCGGCTACGCGGCGACGCGCTCGTCGGGTCAGGCCTCCACCGGCTACGGCCGGTTCGACGAGCTCGTCGTCGCGATGGTCGTGCAGACACCGGCCGGCGAGCTGCACCTCGGCCGCGGGGCCGCCTCCGCCGCGGGCCCCGACCTGCGCGCACTGCTGCTCGGCTCGGAGGGCGCCTTCGGCGTGATCACGGAGCTGACGCTGCGGGTGCGCCGGCAGGCCGAGTCGGGGCACTACGAGGCGTTCTTCTTCCGCACCTGGGAAGGCGGGCTGGCCGCGCTGCGCGAGCTGGAGCAGGGCCGGATCGCACCGGACGTCGCGCGCCTGTCAGATCTCGACGAGACCCGGGTGCAGCTCGCGCTCTCGGGCGCCTCGCGCGTCCAGCGCGCGTTTCTGCGCGGCCGGCGCGCGTCCTGCATGGCGATCCTCGGCTGGGACGGGGCAGCGGCAGCACGGCGCAAGGCCGCGGTCGCCGTCGTACGACGCCATGGTGGTTTCTCCGTCGGCACCTCTGCGGGCGAGAAGTGGAAGGCGGGGCGGTACGACGGCCCGTACCTCCGCGACGACCTGCTCGATGCCGGCGTGCTCGTCGAGACGCTCGAGACCTCGGCGCGCTGGTCGTCGTTGGCCGCAACCCACGCAGCGGTGCGCGAAGCGCTCCTCGCGGCGCTGCCCGGCGCCGTCGTGATGTGCCACGTCTCGCATCTCTACCCGCACGGGGCGTCGCTCTACTTCACCGTCCTCGGCAAGCAGGCGGACGAACCCGTCGCGCAGTGGCAGCGGGCCAAGCAGGCGGCCGGCGACGCGATCGTCGCGAACGGTGCGACCATCACGCACCACCACGCCGTCGGCACGGATCATCGGCCCTGGCTGACCGAGGAGATCGGCCCGCTCGGGGTCGACCTGCTCCGGGCGGTGAAGTCGGTGCTCGACCCTGCCGGGATCCTCAACCCCGGCAAGCTGATCCCGTAGGAGGACGCGTGGCACGCAGGCTCCAGCTGGTCGTCAACCCGGCGGCCGGCGGTGGCCGGGCGAGCAAGCTGCTGCCCGCCGTCGAAGCCGCGCTGCGCAGTGCCGGGCACGACCTCGTCGTCTCGGCGACGCGTTCGCTCGACCATGCCGATGAGCTCGTCGCGGCCGCGATCGCCGACGACCGCGTCGTCGTCGCTATGGGCGGCGACGGCCTCGTCGGGCGGGTCGCCGGTGCCGTCTCCTCGGGCGGCGGACTCATGGGTGTGCTGCCCGGCGGTCGGGGCAACGACTTCTGCCGGGCGGTCGGGATACCGAGGCAGGCCGTCGCCGCGTGCGACGTACTCCTCACCGGAGAGGAGCGTCGCGTCGATCTCGGTTACGCCGCCGACGTCGCCTTCGTCGGCGTCGCGTCGATCGGCTTCGACAGCGACGTGCAGGAGCGCGTGCTCAACAGTCGGCTGCCACTCGGGCAGCTCGTCTACCTCTACGGCTCGCTCGCGACGGTCGCGCGCTGGAAGCCCGCGACCTTCACCTGCCACGTCGACGGCGAACCGCTGGTCGTCACGGGCTGGTCCGTCGCGGTCGCGAACTCCGGGATGTACGGCGGCGGCATGAAGCTCGCCCCGGACGCCTCCGTCGAGGACGGGCTGCTCGACGTGGTCACGACGTCGACGACGACGCGGCGCACCTTCCTGCGCGCGCTGCCGAAGGTCTTCAAGGGCACGCACGTCGAGGAGCCGTCGGTCTCGGTGCGGACCGCTCGCTCCGTCGAGCTGAGGGCAGACCGGCCGTTCCGGGTGTTCGCCGACGGCGATCCCGTGGCATCGCTCCCGTGCACCGTGACGGTGCGGCCGGGGGCGCTGCGGGTGCTGCTCCCCGTCAGACCTCGATGACGACGCGCTCGGAGACGGCCGCGCGGTCACGCTCCATCTGCGCGAGGACGGGCGCCGGCAGCGTCTCGCCGCAGGCGAGCAGGGCGAGGCAGAGCTCGAGCCGGGCCGCTGGCAGATCGTCGCCCTGGGTGCCCCACAGCGCGTCATAGCGGGCGAAGGCCGCCGAGAGCCGCTCATGTGCGGCAAGAGGGACAGCACTCATGGGCAAACAGTCGCAAGCGGCGCGCGCCACGGCAATGGCCACAAATAGCCAGATTGTCGCGTTGCGGTTAGTCCCCCGCGACGGTGTCCTTCACGCGGATCTGACCGTCGCGGCCCTTGACGATGAGCTCGCCGCCACCGAGGTTGCGCAGGATCTCGCGTGCTCGCGTCATGGCGAGCTCCTGCGTGTCCAGGACGTCGCTGACACGCTCGCGGTCCTCGCGCTCGACGGCCCAGCCGCCCTCCGGGTACTCGACCACCCAGCGGTCGTTCTCGGCCATGGCTGCCTCCTCGTTGCGGCGTCGTCGTCCCCGGTCTGTCCGGCCCCGCTCGGCCCGAAACTCCACTGACGATCTTCTGTCTGCGCCATAGCTGCTCGACACGCCGCGCGTGTCGCAGCATTCGACCGCAAGCAGAAGATCCATGCGCCGCTCGCCCGGGATCCCGTCAGGCAGGCGGCGTGAGGATCGCGACGAGCTCGACATGCTCGGTCATCGGGAACAGGTCGAAGGCGCGCAGCGACGGCAGCTCCCAACCTGCGTCGAGGAAGGCCTTGAGGTCGCGGGCGAAGGTCGCCGGGTCGCAGGCGACGTAGGCAACGCGTCGCGGCGCGAGACCGATGATGGCCTTGGCGACCTGGACTCCGGCGCCGGCGCGCGGCGGGTCGAGGACGACGAGGGCCGGGCGGCCGACCCGGCTCGCGACAGTGGCGGCATCGACGGTGCCGGTGCGCACCTTCACGTGCGGCTGGTCGGAGGTGTTGCGGGCCGCGTCCGCGCCGGCCCGCGCATCCCCCTCGAGGGCGAGCACCGACCCGGTCGGACCCACCCGCTCCCCCAGCAGGGAGGCGAAGAGCCCGACCCCGGCGTACAGGTCGACGACGCGATCGCCCGGCTGCGGGTCGAGCCCGTCGAGCACCGCGTGCGCAAGGACAGCCGCTGCGCCGGGGTGCACCTGCCAGAAACCGCCTGCGGCGACGTCGAACGACCGGCCGAGCACCTCGTGCCGGACGCCGTGCGGCACCCGTCGCGGGCGGTCGTTGACGACGAGGCCCGCGTCGACATCGGGGAGGTCGGCGATGCGGCCCGAGACGTGTACGACGCGCTGCGAGCCGGCGGCCGTGACCTCGACCCCGGTCGCACCCGGCCACGGCAGTCGCTCCGCTCCGACAGCCTCCACGTCGTCGGTGGCGATGAGGCAGGCGTCGACCGGCTCGAGGTCGTGGGACCGGTGCCGGTGCAGTCCGGCCCGCCCGGCCCGGTCGACGGCGAACTGCACGCGCGTGCGCCAGCGCAGTCCTTCGACGTCGCCGGGGACGGGCTCGACGACGACGTCACGGCTGATGCCGGCCAGCCGCTGCAGCTGTTCCGCCACGAGCTCTGCCTTGAGCGCGCGCTGGCGGGACAGCGCGACGTGCTGCCAGTCGCAGCCGCCACAGCCGCCGGGCCGGGCGTAGGGACAGGGCGGGGCGACGCGGTCAGGTGATGCGGTGATGACCTCGACCGCGTCCGCGCGGTGGTACGACGTCGTGGTGTCCGTGATGACCGCCCGGACCCGCTCCCCCGGGATCGCGTGCCGGACGAAGACCACCCGTCCGTCCGGGGCTCGCGCGACGCAGGCCCCACCCGCTGCGACCCGGCCGACGTCGAGCTCGAGCTCCTCGCTCACGTCCCTGGGGGACGGCGGGAGTCGCCGGCCGCGGCCTGGTCGTCGTCGTCACGGCGGCGGTCCGATGACTGCAGCTGGTAGGGCACGGAGGTGACCATGACCCCGGGCTGGAAGAGCAGCCGGCCCTTGAGTCGCAGGGCGCTCTGGTTGTGCAGCAGCTGCTCCCACCACCGGCCGACGACGTACTCCGGGATGAAGACGGTGACGACGTCCCGCGGCGACGCGAGCCGGATCCGGCGGACGTAGTCGAGGATCGGGCGGGTGATCTCGCGGTAGGGCGAGTCGATGATGGTCAGGGGCACCGGCAGACCGCGTCGCTCCCACTCCTCCTGCAGCGCCCGCGAGTCCTCGGGGTCGACGGAGACGGTGAGCGCGGTCAGGT
The DNA here is from genome assembly GCA_025465135.1 of Frankiales bacterium. Lineage (GTDB taxonomy): Bacteria > Actinomycetota > Actinomycetes > Mycobacteriales > SCTD01 > RYN-124. Next base: position 14,966 of record JAODNA010000170.1, read on the forward strand.
CGTGCGGCCGGGTCGCGCGGGCATAGGCGAGGGCCCGCAGGGTCGGCTGGTGGATCTTCGAGACGAGCACGATGGCGTGGTTGCGGCTGGGCTGGGCGACGAGCTCGTCGGTCAGCGGCGTCAGCTCACGTCGTACCCGGTCGTAGTGCTTCTTGATGCCGCGCATGAGGAGGTAGAGCACGGCCATCGCGGCGATCGCGATCCACGCGCCACGGACGAACTTCGTGACCAGGACGATGACGAGGACGGTGCCGGTCATGACGAGGCCGAAGGCGTTGATCACGCGCGACCGCATCATCCGATGGCGCTCGGACACCTGCGTCTCGGTCCGCAGCAAGCGGGTCCAGTGCCGCACCATGCCGATCTGCGAGGTGGTGAAGGAGACGAAGACGCCGACGACGTAGAGCTGGATCAGCCGCGTCACCTGCGCGTCGAAGGCGAAGATGAGGATGCTCGCGAAGACCGCGAGCAGGACAATGCCGTTGCTGTAGGCGAGCCGGTCGCCGCGAGTGTGCAGCTGGCGAGGCAGATAGCCGTCGCGCGCGAGGATCGAGCCCAGCACGGGGAAGCCGTTGAACGCGGTGTTGGCGGCGAGGATGAGGATCACACCGGTGAAGGCGACCGTCAGGTAGAAGCCGGGCGGGAAGCCGTTGTAGACGGCCTTGGCGAGCTGCCCGATCACGGTGTTCTGGCGGTACTCGCTGCCGACGGTGTGGCCGTTGAGCAGCAACCGCGCGCCGGTCGCGTCCGGGTCGACGAACCGCAGGTGCGTCACGTTGCCGAGCGTGATGATGCCCATCAGCATGCTCACGGCGATGGTGCCCATGAGCAGGAGCGTCGTGGCGGCGTTCTTGGACTTCGGCTTCTTGAAGGCCGGGACCCCGTTGCTGATCGCCTCGACCCCGGTCAGCGCCGCGCAGCCGCTGGAGAACGTCCGCAGCAGCAGGAACGCCGCGGCCAGGCCTCCGAAGCCGCTCGCGAACTCCGGCTGCGGTCGCACGGTGAACTTCGCGCTCTCCGCGAGCGGCAGGTCACCGAACGCGTAGCGCCAGAGGCCGTACAGCGTCATCGCGATGATCGCCGCCATGAAGCCGTACGTCGGGATCGCGAACGCCGCGCCCGACTCCTTCACGCCGCGCAGGTTGACCGCCATCAGCAGGACGACAAGGCCGATCGCGAACAGCGCCTCGTGCCCGCGGACCGAGCCGATGGCGGAGGCGGCGTTCTGGACCCCGGAGGAGACCGAAACGGCGACCGTGAGGATGTAGTCGACGAGCAGCGCCGCGGCCACCGTCAGGCCGTACTGCGGGCCGAGGTTGGTGGTGGCGACCTCGTAGTCGCCGCCGCCGCTGGGGTAGGCATGGACGTTCTGGCGGTACGACGCGACGACGGTCAGCATCACGACGACGACGGCCAGGCCGACCTTCCAGGAGAAGGCGTATGCCGAGAGGCCGGCGATGGACAGCGTCAGGAAGATCTCGTCCGGGGCGTAGGCCACCGATGAGAGGGCGTCACTCGCGAAGACCGGGAGCGCGATCTTCTTCGACAGCAGCGTCTCGCCGAGCCGGTCGCTGCGCAGGGCCCGGCCGATGAGCACGCGCTTGAGGAAGTCACCGGCGCTGGACACGGGCGCCAGCGTACGGCGGTGAGATCACCCTCTGGTCACCGCGTGTAGCGTTTCGCCCGTCTCATCGAGCGCTTGTCCGACCAGGCGGAAGGCCCCTACGTGCACGTCGTGATCATGGGCTGCGGTCGGGTCGGGTCCGCCCTCGCCCGCGGGCTCGAGAAGCTCGGCCATGACGTGGCCGTCATCGACCGCGACCCGGGCGCGTTCCGCCGCCTCGCCCCGGACTTCGCGGGCCGCAAGGTGACCGGCATCGGCTTCGACCGCGACACCCTGATCGAGGCCGGCATCGACAAGGCCGACGCCTTCGCGGCCGTCAGCAGCGGTGACAACTCCAACATCATCGCGGCGCGGGTCGCGCGCGAGACGTTCGGTGTCGACAACGTCGTCGCCCGCATCTACGACGCCAACCGGGCGGCGGTCTACCAGAAGCTCGGCATCCCGACCGTGGCCACGGTGCGGTGGACCGCCGACCAGGTCATCCGCCGCCTCATCCCGGAGGGGCTGCTCAGCGAGTGGCGTGATCCCAGCGGGAAGATCGTGATCGCCGAGGTGGCGCTGTCGCCCGAGTGGGTCGGGACGAAGATCACGGCGCTCGAGGCGGCGGCGGGCGCCAGGGTCGCGCTGCTGACGCGGCTCGGGGACGGGATGCTCCCCGACGCGTCCACGCTCGTGCAGGAGGGTGACCTCGTGCACTTCTCGCTCGAGTGGTCCCGCATCCACGAGATCACCGCGATCTGCGCGGCCGGCCCGAAGCCGGGAGACGACTGATGCGCGTCGCTATCGCCGGGGCCGGAAACGTCGGCCGCTCCATCGCCGCCGAGCTGCTGGGCAACGGGCACGAGGTGCTGCTGATCGAGCGGGAGCCGAAGGCGCTGAAGGTCGAGACCGTCCCCGGCGCCGAGTGGCTGCTGGCGGACGCGTGCGAGCTCGACACCCTCGTCGAGGCGCGCGCGCAGACGTGCGACGTCGTCGTTGCGGCGACCGGCGACGACAAGGTCAACCTGGTGGTGTCGCTGCTGGCCAAGACGGAGTTCGGCGTCGACCGCGTCGTCGCGCGCGTCAACCACCCGAAGAACGAGTGGCTCTTCAACGAGTCGTGGGGCGTCGACGTGTCCGTGTCGTCGCCCCGGCTGCTGGCCGCCGTCGTCGAGGAGGCGGTCTCCGTCGGCGACCTCGTGCGACTGCTCACGTTCCGGCAGGGCCAGGCCAACCTCGTCGAGCTGACGCTGGCCGCCGACGCCCCGCTCGTGGGCAAGCTCGTCGGCTCGGTGCCGTGGCCGGCCGACAGCGCGCTGGTGGCGATCCTGCGCGAGGGACGCGTCATCGTGCCGTCGCCCGACATCTCGCTCGAGGCCGGCGACGAGCTGCTGCTGGTCGCGACGACAGAGGTCGAGGGCGAGCTCGACCAGCTCCTCGGCGGCCACCGCATCCGCGAGAGCTAGCCCGCCGCCTGGCGGCAGGCGGGGCAGGTGCGCGCTCCTCGCCGTCGAACCTGTGGGCATGGAACCCATGGGTGCGCCACCCGAAGCCGCCGCCGTGGCCCCGGCCCGTGCCAGCTTCCGCGAGGACGTGGCCCGCGCCTTTGGTGTCTGGCGGGCGGTGCCCGCCCTTCCCCTGCTCACCATCACGTTCGCCGCCCTCGCTGCATGGGGTACGTCGGAGTGGGCCGGGCACATCCTCGCGGCGCTCGTCTCCATCGTGTTCCTCGGCTGGGTCGGCAGCGAGCGGCTCTGGTACCTCCGGGCCTTCACTGGCCGGTCGCTGTCGGTCCGCGCTGCGCTGTCGGCGTCGTTCAGCTACTGGCCACGCCTGCTCTGCCTGTCGCTGCTCATCGGCGTGGTCACGATCCCGCTCAGCATCCCCATCACGATCGCTGCGATCAGCGCCGGCACCGACGGCAAGGCCGCCGCACGGTCGGATCTCGGCATCGGCTGGCTCCTCTACTCCGCTGTGCTGTCGCTGCTCATCGACTTCTCGCTGACGTTCGTCACACCCGCGCTCATCTACACGAGTGGCCGGGCCCGTGACGCCCTCACCATCGGCCTGGGCCTGCTGCGCACGACGTGGCCGCACGCGGCGCCGTACGTCCTCATCCCGCCCCTGGCCGTGGTGATCCTGGGCCGGCTGTCGCAGGGACCGGTCGGGGCGGTGGGCGCCATCGTGATCGTCATCAGCTACACGCTGAACCTGCTGGCCAAGGGCGCGACCGCGTCGTACTACCTGCGCCTCGTGCCACCGGTGGGGCCCGACGGCGACCTCGACCGCTACGTGCCGTGAGCTAGACGGGGTCGCCGCCGCCGAGTCCCTCGGCGGCGTGCTCGGCGCTGACAGCGCCAGCGGCCGCAGCGTCGTCCTCCGGCAGCCCCGCGCGGCGGACCATCACCGCAGTCAGCAGCGCGGCGCCGGCGATGAGGGGCCACTTCACCACGTTGACGACGATGAGCAGGGTCCCCGGGTGGTCTCCGTGGCGGTTGAGGAACAACGTGGCGATGCCGGCGCGGATGAAGAAGGTCGCGGCCCACACAGCTGTGCAGATCCTGGCGGCACGGTAGAGCGGCGGGTGGTCCTTCCACGTGACGTACTTCTCGTCGTACGCCGCAAGGGCGGCGCCGACGGCCGGCCGGCCGAGAACGAGCGAGAGGAGGAAGCCGACACCCATCGCGGCGGTGATGACGATGCCCGGGACGAAGAAACCCTCGCCCTTGCCTGTGATCCGGGCAACGACGACCGCGATCACCAGCCCGAAGAAGCCACTCGCAGCCTGCTGCAGCGACTGCCCGCGGACGCGCCGCAGCACGACGATGAGCAGCCCCGCGACGA
>JAODNA010000222.1 GCA_025465135.1 Frankiales bacterium
AGCGCCGACAGGAACGCGTCCTGACCGACCCAGGCCACGAGCTGCTTGAGGACGGAGGCGCCCTTCGCGTACGTGATGCCGTCGAAGTTGACCTTCACCGCCTCGATGTCGGGGATGTCGGCGGCGATCGGGTGCGTCGACGGCAGCTGGTCCTGCCGGTAGGCCCAGGTCTTCTCGGTGTTGGCAAAGGTCGTCCAGCCGCCCTTGTACCGCGTCGCCTCGACCTGGCAGAGCACGGACATGTACGTCGCGAAGGACTCGTTGAGCCAGAGGTCGTCCCACCAGCGCATCGTCACGAGGTCGCCGAACCACATGTGCGCCATCTCGTGCAGCACCGTCTCGGCGCGCCGCTCGTAGGCGGCGTCGGTCACCTTCGACCGGAAGACGTAGTCCTCCAGGAACGTGACCGCGCCGGCGTTCTCCATGGCGCCGGCGTTGAACTCCGGCACGAACAGCTGGTCGTACTTCCCGAACGGGTAGCGGTAGCCGAAGACGCGGTGGTAGAAGTCGAAGCCCTGCTTGGTGACCGTGAACAGGTCATCGGGATCGAGGTGCTGTGCCAGCGAGGCGCGGCAGTAGATCCCGAGCGGGATCCCGTCGTGCTCGTCGTGCACGTGCGCGTAGGGCCCCGCAACCAGCGCCGTGATGTAGGTCGACATCGGGGCCGTCTGCACGAACCGCCAGGTGCCGGGCTCTCCGTCCGCCGGAGCATCGTCGACGACGCTGTTGGAGACGACGACCCAGTCGCGCGGTGCCCGGACGCTGAACGTGAAGACCGACTTGAGGTCGGGCTGGTCGAAGCAGGCGTACATGCGGTGGGCGTCGAACGTCTCGAACTGCGTGTAGAGGTAGACCGAGCCGTCCACCGGGTCGACGAAGCGGTGGAGCCCCTCACCGGTGCGCATGTAGACGCAGCGCGCACGCACGACCAGCTCGTTGTCGGCAGCGACCGAGGGCAGCGCGATCCGGTTGCCGTCGAACAGGGCCGCCGCGTCGAGCGTCTCGCCGTTGAGGGTGATCACGTCGACCGCCTCCGCGGTCAGGTCGAGGTAGGTCGACGCCCCCGGCTCGCGGCAGGTGAACACGATCGTGGTCGTCGAGCCGAAGGTGTCCTCGCCCGGCTTCTCGCCGCTGCCGTCGGTGAGGTCCAGCTGCACGTCGTACGACGTCACGCTGAGCAGCCGGGCGCGCTCGGCTGCCTCGTCGCGGTGCAGGTTGTTTCCGCTCAAAGCCGCCTACGCTGCCTTCCCTCGTGCCCCCGGCGGGCATCCTTCCACGCGGAATGCCATCCGGAGGGTTGCCGTTGTCGAAGGTGTGCCTCTCGACCCAACCGCCGACCTGACCACCGTCGACTTCTTCTTCGACCCGCTCTGCCCGTGGGCCTGGATCACGTCGCGCTGGATGGTCGAGGTCGAGCAGGTTCGCCCGGTTCGCGTGCGGTGGGGCGTCATGAGCCTGTCCGTCCTGAACGAGGGGCGCGATCTTCCCGAGAGCTACGTCGAGATGATGCAGAAGGCCTGGGGGCCCGTCCGGGTCTGCATCGCGGCGGAGCAGGCCCACGGCGCCGGCGTACTCGGGCCGCTCTACACGGCGCTCGGCGAGCGCATCCACCACGACAAGCTCGAGCTCGACGACCCGAAGCTGCTGCTCGGGGCCCTCGAGGAGGCCGGGCTGCCCGCGTCACTCGCGGATGCGGCCACCTCGAGCGAGTTCGACGAGGCCGTGCGCGCCAGCCACCACCGGGGCATGGACCCGGTGGGCACCGAGGTGGGCACGCCGGTGATCCACGTCGACGGCGTGGCCTTCTTCGGGCCGGTGCTGTCGCGGATCCCGCGCGGCGAGGACGCCGGCCGCGTCTGGGACGGCGCCCGGCTGCTGGCCGGCTACCCCCACTTCTACGAGCTCAAGCGGACGAGGACCGAGGGCCCCCAGTTCGACTGACCGTTTTCACCGAAAACGGTGGCGGGGAGTCGTGCCGCGGTCCACACTCACCGCGTGAGCGAGAAGACGTACTGGTCGGTCGAGGACTGCTGCTGGACGAAGCTGCCCGCGCGCGAGGCCGTCGATGCCGACGTTCCGGCGCAGCGCGAGGAGCAGTCGGCCAAGGAGCCTGTCGAGGCCTGAGCCCGCAGACGTAAAGTCGGTCCCATGACGGCGGACGCAGCGGTGCAGGTCAAGGACAGCTTCTACATCGGCGGCCAGTGGGTCCCGGCGACCGGGCGCGATGCGCTCCCCGTGGTCGACCCCGCCACCGAGGAGCAGATCGCGTCGGTGCCGGCCGGGGAGGCCGCGGACGTCGACCGCGCCGTCGAGGCGGCTCGCGCGGCCTTCGGGTCCTGGTCCGCCACCCCCGCGGACGAGCGCTCCCGCCTGCTCTCCGCCACCGCTGACGCCCTCGAGGCCCGGACCGACGAGATCGCCGCGCTCATCTCCAGCGAGATGGGCACGCCGCTGTCCTTCTCCGTCGCGGTGCAGGTCGGCAACCCGGTCCGGGTGCTGCGGTCCTTCGCCGAGATGCTGACGACCTATGCGTTCGAGGAGCAGGTCGGCAACTCCCTCGTCGTCAAGGAGCCGATCGGCGTCGTCGGCGCGATCACGCCCTGGAACTACCCCCTGCACCAGGTCGTCGCCAAGGTCGCGGCCGCGCTGGCTGCGGGCTGCACCGTCGTGCTGAAGCCGTCCGAGGTCGCGCCGCTGTCGTCGTACGCGCTCGCCGAGGTCTTCGAGCAGGTCGGGCTGCCGGCGGGTGTGTTCAACGTCGTCACCGGGCTCGGCCCGGTCGTCGGCGAGCGGATCGCCGAGCATCCCGACGTCGACATGGTGTCGTTCACGGGATCGACGGCGGCCGGCAAGCGCGTCATGGCGGTCGCAGCGGGAACCGTCAAGAAGGTGTCGCTCGAGCTCGGCGGCAAGAGCGCGTTCGTGATCCTCGACGACGCCGACCTCGGCAAGGCCGTGAAGGTGGGGCTTGCCAACTGCTTCATCAACGGCGGCCAGACCTGCACGGCGTGGACGCGGATGCTCGTCCCTGCGTCGAAGTACGACGAGGTGTTGGCCCTCGCCCGCGAGGGCGCCGCGAAGTACCCCGTCGGTGAGCCCACGGCGGAGGGGACGCGGATCGGGCCGCTCGCCAATGCCAACCAGTACAAGAAGGTCGTCGGCTACATCGAGCAGGCGATCGCCGACGGCGCGACGCTCGTCGTCGGTGGGCCGGACCGGCCCGAGGGGCTCGACAAGGGCTACTACGTCAAGCCGACGGTGCTCGGCGGCGTGAAGCCGGGCTCGCGGGTCGAGCAGGAGGAGGTTTTCGGACCGGTGCTCGCGGTGATCCCGTATGACGACGAGGACGAGGCCGTCGAGATCGCCAACGGCACGCCGTACGGGCTGGCCGGTGGGGTGTTCTCCGGTGACCAGGAGCGGGCACTGCGGGTCGCGCGGCGGATGCGGACCGGGATGGTCGACGTGAACGGGGGGCGGTTCAACGTGCTCGCGCCGTTCGGCGGCTACAAGCAGAGCGGCAACGGGCGCGAGCTCGGGGAGTTCGGGCTCGAAGAGTTCCTCGAGATCAAGTCACTTCAGCTCTAGCCCCTTCGTTGAGTGGTGGCCTACGCCCCGCCCGAGCACGTCCGAGCGGGGCGCAACCCACCACTCAACGGATCATGTGACGATCCGCATCGGGACGCGAAACTCATCCACATCGCTGGCTCCCCGTATTTGCGCCCTTCCCCTTGACCAGCGCAGCGCGGTCCAGGCGCAGGCCATCGCATCCAGGGCGTCGTCGAGGCCGGCCTCGTCGGGGGCGTTCCGAACATCAGCCAAGCCCGCCGCCGCCAACCCCTCGATGCGCATCAGCGCCCCTCTTGCTGACTTCTTGCGGGGCAACTCGACGCCCGTCATCGCCTTGAAGGAGAGCTCGGGGTGGCACTCGATCACGACGTCATGGATCGACGGTCCTGCTTCACGTAGGGCTGAGTCGACATCGCGGATGCGGCTGATCAGGGCGAAGGCCTGTGCGGTGAGGCCGGGCGAGGCGGCGCGGGCGGCGGCGTAGCGGTCGTGATCGAGCACGTGCCGAGGCGGGGTCATGAACACCGACGATCGGCGCGCACCCAGTGAGGCATACGCCTCCTGGTCACAGCGCCGTTGACCTGACGCCGGCAGGCCGATCGGAACGTCGAGCGCAACCGCGGCCGCCCCGCACGAGGCGGCCAGGCCAAGCAGCTCGTGAGCGCCGGTGACGAGATGCCACACGACAGGTCCGCGGCCGGCGACCTCGGCGACGACCCAGCGGTTGCGTGAGACCCCGTCGGCGCCCAGCACGACTGCCATGCACGAGACTGCAGCACATGCGGGTCCACCTTGGTTCAGACCATGCCGGGTTCGAGCTCAAGGAGCGGCTCGTCGAGCGGCTGACCGAGTTGGGCCACGAGCCCGTGGATCACGGGCCGAAGGAGTACGACGCGGTCGACGACTACCCGCCGTTCGTGCTGCGGGCGGCCGAGGGAGTCGCGAAGGACCCGGGCTCGCTGGGCATCGTGATCGGCGGGTCGGGCAACGGCGAGGCGATCGCTGCCAACAAGGTGAAAGGCATCCGCTGCGCTCTCGCCCACAGCGAGGAGACGGCGAAGCTCGGCAGAGAGCACAACGATGCCAACGTCGTCAGCGTCGGCGCCCGCATGCACGACGAGGCGACGGCCGTGCGGCTGGTCGAGGTCTTCCTCGCGACGCCGTACTCCGGCGAGGCGCGGCACACCCGGCGGATCGAGATGCTGACGTCGTACGAGAGCACCGGCGAGCTCCCGCCGCTGCCGGGGTCCTGAGTGCCCGAGGGTCACACGATCCACCGGCTGGCGAAAGACCACCGGCCGCTGCTCGTCGGCAAGCACGTACGGGTCTCCAGTCCGCAGGGCCGGTTCGCAGCGGGAGCCGCTCTCCTCGACGACCACGTGGTGACGCGGATCGAGCCCTACGGCAAGCACCTCTGGTACCGGTTCGACGGCGGGCAGCTGCTGCACATCCACCTCGGTCTCTACGGGAAGTTCGTGGGTGGCGCCCTGCCCGCTCCCGAGCCGCGGGGTGCCCTGCGGCTGCGCATCGTCACCGACGACAACTGGCTGGACCTGCGCGGCCCGACCCACTGCGACCTCGTCACCCCTGCGGAGCGCCGCGCGGTCCTCGCCCGCCTCGGCCCGGATCCCCTGCGGCCGACGGCCGACCCGAACGAGGCGTGGCAGCGCATCACCCGGACGAAGACGCCGATCGGGCAGCTGCTCATGGACCAGTCGGTGCTGGCCGGCGTCGGCAACGTCTACCGCGCCGAGATCCTCTACCGGGCCGGGCTGTCGCCGTTCCGGCCGGGCCGCGACGTCGACCGGAACGCCTGGGACGCGATGTGGCTCGACCTCGTCGCGCACATGAAGTCAGGCGTTCGCACGGGTCGCATCGTCACCACCGATCGGGCCGACCGCGACCGGCAGCGGGGTACGGCGACCCGCGAGGACAGCCACTACGTCTACCGGCGCGACGGCCTGCCGTGCCGGCGCTGCGGGACCGAGATCCGCACCGAGGTCATGGCCGCGCGCAACCTGTTCTGGTGCCCGACCTGCCAGCCGGCTTAGAAGACCAGCGGGGCGTACGGCGCCGGCCCGGGCCAGCCGAAGGCCAGGGACGCAGCGGCCAGCGCGCCGTCCCGCTGCTCGACCACGTGGCCGGCGGCTGCGCGCGCGAGCAGCGTCGTGCCGCCGAGGTAAGCGGCACCCAGGTCGCCGGCGTTGACGCTCACGTCGGCGGCGTCGGTCGTCGCCGAGCAGACCCCGCCCGCGGGTCCGCCGGACAGCCGCCACCGACCGGCGTTCCAGGGACAGAAGTCGTCGACCACATCGAGGACGACGTCCACGTCGGTCGCGTACGACCGTGCTGCGAGCGCTGTCGGTACGTCGACGAGCCGCACCCAGAGGTTGTCCTTCATCTGCGCGCGCGCGGACCGCGGCTCGGCCAGCAGGTGCAGCACCGGGTCGTCGAGGCCCGAGAGGTACGCCGTGACGGTCTTCATCAGGTCGAGGTCGAGCAGGTAGCGCCACAGCCGGGCCCTCGTCGCCGGGTCGAGTGCAACGACCTCGCGCACGGAGACGGTGCTCCCTGACATGCCCTCGTGCCATTCCTGCTTGGTGGAGTAGAGGGCGTAGCCCTCGACGCCGCTCGGCCCGTCGGCGAGCACGGCGAGCATCGGGCTGGCACCCGAGCGCCGGTGCTCAGGGTCATGCAACCGGTACTCCCACCACTTCGCGTCGCGCGCCGACCAGCCCAGGCTGCGCGCGGCGACCTGGTCGTAGACCGGTGCGAGTACGGCGGCGTCGGGCTGCGTCAGCCGGACGTCCCCGGCCGTGACCGGTCGGTTGAAGGCAGCCTTGCTCGGGATCGACAGGCTGACGTTCCAGGCCGCCGGGCCGTAGCCGAACCGCTGGTAGATCGCACCTTCGGAGGCCCAGAGCGCGGCGACCGGCTCGCCCGCTGCGTGCAGGTCGTCGAGCATCCGCCGCTTGAGCGAGGTCAGCAGCCCGCGCCGGCGGTGAGTGGGGGAGACCCCGACCCAGGTCACGCCGGCCACCGGCCGCACCCCGCCCGGCACCGTCAGCGTCAGCGCGAACGAGCCGCCGGTGGCAACAGGCTGGTCGCCGTCGTACGTGCCGTAGAAGCGCTTGGGGTCGACGAGGCCGAACTCGACGTCGCGGTCCTCGGGGGCGTTCGCGCCGCCGAAGGCGTGCTCGAGCACCTGCCAGACGCCGTCGAGGTCGTCGTGGGACAGGGTGCGCGTCTCGAGGGCCACGGGACCACTATGCCGACTCCGTGGCCGGGCCCCCAGTGGTTTTGCCCGCCGAGCGCACCGGCCGGTCGGCCGGTAACCTGGAGGCGATGAGCGCTCCGGCCGTGGAGAGACGGCCTCCGGCAGCGCGGGGGGCCCGATCCGTGCTGGGGGCTGTTCCCCGCGCGATCACACGCGCGCGTCGCGAGCCGCCGCCGGAGATCGTGGCGCTGTCGTTCCTCGTGGTGCTGGCGGTCGGGATCCTGATCGTCGGCGTGACGGTCAGCGCGGATGCCGTGCCGCCGTCGACCCAGGTCCTCCCGCTGCTGTTCGGCGGGCTGCTGCTGGGTCGCAGCGCCATGCGGCAGCTGATCCTGGTCGTGACCGCCTGCCTGCTCTGGGACATCCTCGCGCTCGGCATCTGGGAGGTCCGCCCCGGCGCCCTCGTGGCCCTGGGCGTGACCGGAGTCATCGCCTACGAGTTCTCCCGCTCGCGGGAGGAGACGGGGCTCGGTGGTCTCCGCGGAGACTCGGTGCTCGTCGAGCTGCGGCGGCGGCTGGAGATGCAGGGTGCGCTGCCCGATCTGGCACAGCCGTGGTGTGCGGAGACCGTGCTGCGCCCCGCCGGCGGGGGGCCCTTCGCCGGTGACTTCGTCGTCAGCGCCTGCGCCGACGAGGGCCGCCGGCTCGACCTCGCGCTGGTCGACGTGTCCGGCAAGGGCGTCGAGGCCGGGGCGCGTGCGCTGCTGCTCTCGGGTGCCCTCGGTGGCCTGCTCGACGCGATGACCCCGGGCGAGTTCCTGCCGGCCGCCAACCGCTACCTGTTCGCGCAGGACTGGGACGAGGGGTTCGCGACCGCCGTCCACCTCAGCCTCGACCTGGTGACCGGCGCCTACCTGGTCGAGAGCGCCGGCCACCCGCCCACGGCGCACTTCGATGCCGGCAGCGGCCGGTGGTCGCTGCTCGACACCGCAGGCCCGGCCCTCGGCTTGGTTCCCGCGGCGACCTACGAGAGCGATGGCGGCTTCCTCCGCCCTGGTGACGCGCTCCTGCTCTACACCGACGGCCTCGTGGAGGTGCCGGGGCGCGATCTCACTGTCGGGATCGACAAGCTGCTGGGCGCGGCGGAGCACCTCGTCGCCCGCGGCTTCCACGGTGGCGCCGACGTGCTGGTCGACCAGGTGGCCGCCGACAGCAGCGACGACCGCGGCCTCGTCCTGATCTGGCGGGCTCGCTAGGCGAGCCGCGCAACGGGTAGCCGGCGCCGGTCGAGCTCCACCGGGTCGTCCCGCAGCGACTGCAGCACCGACAGGTACTCCGCGCGGTGCACCACCACTTGGCCCATCGAGGCCATGTGCGGTGTCGGCTGCTGGGTGTCGATGAGCACGACACCGGCCCGCAGGAGGCGGTCGCACAGGTCGACGACGGCGACCTTCGACGCGTCCGGCTCGCGGTGGAACATCGACTCCCCGCTGAACACGCGGCCGGTCAGTACGCCGTACAGCCCACCGACCAGGCGGTCCCGGTCCCACACCTCCACCGAGTGGGCCCCGCCGGCGCGGTGCAGCGCGGAGTACGCCGTACGCATCCGGTCCGTGATCCACGTCCCCTCGCGGCCGGGTGCGGGCGCCGCGCAGCCCGCGACCACCTCGTCGAACGCCACGTCGACGGTCGTCTCCCACCCCGACCTGCGCAGCGTTCGCCGGAGCGAGCGGCTGACCACCACCCGGTCCGCGAGCAGCACCGCCCGCGGGTCGGGCGAGCACCACGGGACAAGGGGGTCCTCGCCCGCCCACTGCGGCAGCGCGCCGCGGCGGACCAGCCGGCGCGCCGTGCGGTCCAGGGACTGCTCGTCGTCGCCGGACGGCCACGGGAAGCAGCCGGCGCGATACGCGGCGACCAGCATCCTCGGCTCGAGGGTCCCACCGAAGCCGACGACCGCCCGCGGCGCGGCGGCGACATCGAGCGCGTCGAACACCTCCGGGCCCACACGCTCACCGTACGGAAGCAGGGGCACTCCCAGTGGACTCACAGCCGGTGTTCAGGTGATGCGGCGCCATCCGGGGAGAGGATTGACCGCATGACGCGGACCGAGCAGGGCAGCCTGACGCGCGTCCGGCAGCCGGGGCCTGTCCGCGTGCCGCGCGACCCGCATCCCTCCGTCCGGCCCGTACTGGGCATCGCCGCCTGGGCGAGCCTCGCCTTCGTCGTCCTGCTCTGGCTGCACGGCGGGGCCCTCCAGGACCTCGCGGCCGGCGGCGGCTCGGCCGTGACGGCGGCGGGGCGGATCACCGGCCTGGTCGCTGCCGACCTCCTGCTGATCCAGGTGTTCCTCATGGCGCGCGTGCCCTGGGTGGAGCGGACCTGGGGTCAGGACCAGCTCGTGCGGTGGCACCGCTGGGTCGGCTTCATCTCGTTCAACCTCGTGCTCGTGCACATCGCGCTCGTCGTCCTCGGCTACGCCACCAGCGACGGCAAGGGCATCGTCTCCGAGACCGTCGACCTCGTCGTCACCTACCCCGGGATGCTGCTCGCGGTCGCGTCGCTCGGGTGCATGGTCGCGGTGGTCATCACCTCGCTGCGGGCAGCGCGGCGGCGGCTCCGCTACGAGTCGTGGCACCTTTTGCACCTCTACGGCTACCTGGGCGTGGGGCTGGCGATCCCGCACCAGATCTGGACCGGAACCGACTTCATCCCCAATGCTGCCGCGCGGCTCTTCTGGTGGACGTCGTACGTCGTGTGCGCCGGGTCTGTCGTGCTGTTCCGGGTCGGCATCCCGCTCTGGCGCAACCTGCGGCACCGGCTCGTCGTGTCGCGCGTCGTCGTCGAAGGCCCGGGCGTGGTCTCGGTCCACCTGACGGGCCATCGGCTCGACCGGCTGCCGGTCCGGGCCGGGCAGTTCTTCGTCTGGCGCTTCCTCGACGGGCCGGGTTGGACGCGCGGCAACCCGTACTCCCTGTCGGCCGCGCCCGACGGAGGGTCGCTGCGGATCACGGCCAAGGACGCGGGGGACGGCAGTGCCCGGCTCGCGTCGCTGCGCCCGGGAACGCGCGCCATCATCGAAGGGCCGTACGGCGGACTGACCGGCGCGCGGCGGCGGCGGCACCGGGTGCTGCTGATCGCCGGCGGCATCGGCATCACGCCGCTGCGCGCGCTGCTCGACGAGCCCGACTACAACCGCGGTGAGGCCGTGCTCCTCTACCGGGCCCGCGATGCCGACGAGCTCGTGTTCCGCGACGAGCTCGCCGCGCTCGCTGAGCACCGTGGGGTCCGTGTCGAGTACCTCATCGGTCCGCGCGCGCCCGGGCGCTGGCTCCCGGGCACCGCCCCGAAGGTCAGCGACGCGACCCTGCTGCGGCGCCTCCTTCCGGACGTGGCGTCGTACGACGTCTTCCTGTGCGGGCCGTCCCCCTGGATGACGACGGTGCAGGCGTCCGTGCTGCAGGCCGGCGTGCCCGCCGACCAGGTCCACGTGGAGAGGTTCGACTGGTGAAGCGGGTCACGCTCTGGATCGTCTCGACGACCGTCGGGCTGGTGCTGCTGTTCAGCTACCACACGAGCACGTCCGGGCCGGCCGGCGCGAAGAGCGCCCCCGGCGTCGCACCGGTCGGGGTCGTCGCGGAGTCAGCCGCTCCCGTCCCGACCGCTGCGGCAGGACGCTCGAGCATCGGACCCGTCGTACCCTCACCTGCCGCCGCGCCGAGTGCGCGTGCGACGAGCGGTGCCGTCACGTCCGCACCTCGCGTCGCGGCGCCGGCCCCGTCGCCGAAGCCGTCGCCGACACCCGCTCCGCGGAAGACGGCCGCCACCACGCGCACGATCAACGGGGCGCCGGCTGACACGCGGTACGGCCCGGTGCAGGTCCAGATCAAGGTGCAGGGCAGTCGCATCGTCTCGTCCGACGCGATCGTCTACCCGACGAGCGAGCGGCGTGACCAGGAGATCAACAGCTACGCGGTGCCGCAGCTGAACGACGAGACCATCCAGGCCCAGAGCGCCAACATCGACACCGTCTCTGGCGCGACCTACACCTCCGACGGCTACCGGCAGTCGCTGCAGTCGGCCCTGGACGCCGCGCACCTGTGAGACGCAGCTGGGTGGAGCAGGTCATGGGCATGCCGGCGAGCCTGCTGCTGCGCGGGCCGTCACTCGGCGACGTGGACGAGGTGGTCGTCGCGGCCTACGACGAGCTGCGGCACGCCGATGCGGTCTTCAGCACCTACCGCGACGACAGCGACCTCTCGCGGCTGCGAAGCGGTGAGATCACCGCGGCGCACGCCGATCCCGCCGTGGACGAGGTGCTCGCGCTCTGCGCGGACGCGAAGCGCGCGACCGACGGGTGGTTCGACGTCGACCTCCCGGGGGGCCTCGACCCCTCCGGCCTCGTCAAGGGCTGGGCGATCGAGCGGTCTCTCGCCGTGCTCGAGCAGCTGACGGGCGTCGACGTCTGCCTCAACGTCGGAGGCGACGTCGCCGTACGCGTCTGGCCGGGGTCCCTCCCCTTCGTCGCCGGTATCGAGGACCCGCGCGACCGCAGCCGGGTGGCGACCACGGTTGCCCTGAGCGCGGGGGGGCTCGCGACCTCGGGCACCGCGGCGCGCGGCCTGCACATCATCGATCCGCACACCGGGCAGGCGGTCGCCGACGTCGCCAGCGTCAGTGTCATCGGCCCGTCGCTGATGTGGGCCGATGTCCACGCGACCGCGGCCTTCGCGCGTGGACGCGAGGGCGTGCGCTGGGTCGAGTCCGTTCCGTCGTACGACGCCCTCGTCATCCACCTCGACGGCAGCAGCGAGGCCACCACGTCCTGGCCGGCGCCCTAGGTCGGTTGGTGTTCGCGGACCGCGGGTACTGCGAAGCCGTGATCATGAGGGTGTGCGTCGGACTGGCCGGGCTGCTGCTCCTCGGCGGCTGCGGTCACGGCGCCACGGCCGGGCCGTCGAGCGCGGCGCTGGGCTTCGCGCGGGCGGTCACCGCCCACCAGGGTGGGCGGGCCTGCAGCCTGCTGGCACCGGCGACCCGGGCGCAGCTCGAGTCGTCGCAGGGCAAGCCGTGTGCCGAGGCCGTTCTCGGCCAGAGCGTGCCGTCGTCCAACGCCGTGCGGCGCGCCGACCAGTACGGCACGGAGTCCCGGGTCATGCTCGACAAGGACGTCGTGTTCGTCGCGCGCTTCTCTCTCGGCTGGCGCGTGGTCGCCGCGGCCTGCAAGGACCGCGGCCAGAAGCTGCCCTACGACTGCCAGATCTCGGGCGGGTGACGTGCGCACCATCTTCGTGACCTACCTCGTGTTCATCACACTCGGTCTCGGCTACGCGATCAGCATGGGACTGCTGCACCGGTGACGACGCGATCTGAGCGACGGATGCCGCGCGACATCGGCATCGGGCTCGCCTTCGGCATCCTGTTCCTCGTCGCGCTGCTCGGTCAGGCGATCGCGGGCTTCGACGTCTACAACAACGAGCAGGTCTCGCAAGGACTGCAGACCATGACGTTCGTGCAGTACCTCGTCTCCGCGAGCTTCATGGCGGACGTCATGGAGAACTGGCAGAGCGAGTACCTGCAGTTCCTGCTCTACATCGTCGCGACGGTCTGGTTGGTGCACCGGGGCTCACCCGAGTCGAAGCAGCCGGGTGACGAGGGACGCATGAGCGATGCGAAGCAGCTCGTCGGGGCACACGCCAAGCGCACCTCGCCGGCCTGGGCGAAGACCGGCGGCTGGCGGACCTGGGTCTACGGCCGCTCGCTGAGCCTCGTCATGGGCACGATCTTCGTGCTGTCCTGGCTCTCGCAGTCGATCGCCGGCTGGAGCACGTACGACGCGTCCCAGCTGCGGGCCTACGAGCACCCGGTCTCGTGGCCGGGTTACGTGACGTCCGCCGACTTCTGGAGCCGGACCCTGCAGAACTGGCAGTCCGAGCTCCTCGCTGTCGGCTCGATGGCGGTGTTCGCCGTCTACCTCCGCGAGCGCGGGTCGTCGGAGTCGAAGCTGGTCGGCTCGGCGCACGACGCGACCGGCGAGACGCCGTGACGGGTCATTGCCGCAGCAGGTAGATCACGGCGGCCAGGCCGATGGCTCCGATCACGAGGCCCAGCACGGTGATCGTCGTGACGGACAGGTCAAGCACGTCCGGGAGCCTTACGCTGCACGTGCTGCCTCCGTTGTTTACCTGCCGACCGGCTAGTTGCGGGGACGCTAGCGCATCCCGGCGGGAGGCTGTGCACGCACATGGGCGAGAAGACCGCGGCCGGCACGCGTCAGGACATCCTGAGCACCGCGATGGCTCTGTTCACGGCGCAGGGCTACGACGCGACGAGCCTGCGGCAGATCGCGGATCGGCTCGGGTTCACCAAGGCGGCGCTGTACTACCACTTCCCGGCCAAGGAGCACCTGGCCATCGAGCTGACCAGGCCCTGGCTCGACGCGATCTCCAACCTGATCACCCTCAACCAGCCCGATCCCCGGGTGCCGCAGGACGAGCGGCGCCGGCGGCTCATCGAGGACTACGTCGACATCGTCGTCGCGCACCACGCGGTCCTGCGGTTCCTGACCCAGGACGCCGCCGCGCAGAAGCACCCCGACGTCGGCAAGCGCGCGCTCTCGCTCGTCATCGGCCTGCAGGACGCCCTGGCCGGTCCCGAGGCCGACGACGCCGACCGGATCCGGGTCGCCTGTGCGATCGGTGCGATCCACGCGACCGCGATCATGGACTCTGACGCGCTGACGACCGCACAGCCGATCGTGGTCTCGGTGGCGCTGGCCGTGCTCGGTGTCGACGCCCCAGCGAAGAAGGCCGCGCAGGTGACCGCCTAACCGGCGAGGCGTCCCGCAGACATCGGCAGCTCGCACCACACGACCTTGCCGGCGGGGGCCGGCTCGCACCCCCACGACTGTGACATCGCGTCGACGAGAGCAACCCCGCGCCCGCCGAGCCGATCCGGGTCGGCCGGCCGGAGCAGTGGCTCACTCGTGCCCAGGTCTTCGATCGCGATCCGGATCGTCGTGTCGGTGCGCGTGACCGAGGCTCGGAACGGCGAGGAGGCATGCCGGACCGCGTTGGTCGCGAGCTCCGAGACGAGCAGCGCTGCGTCGGACACCAGCGCGTCCTGCCCCCACGCCCGCAGGGTCTCGGTCACCAGGTGGCGCACCGCGCGGATCGCCGGCAGCGACGGCACGAAGACCCGGGTCTCGACGGTGCCGGTCGAGGCGATCGCGCCGGGTTCGCCCGACTCGTAGCTGGCGGGCGGCAGCACCTCGGAGTGCACGTTGCAGACCTGGCGCACGGCGTCGAGGTCGCCGGCGTCGGTCAGCGACGTCGTCGGGTAGGCACACAGGAGCGAGAACCGCTGGACCCGTGCGAGCCGGTTCCACAGCGACTCCAGGCTGATAGCCGCGGGCACGTTGCCCTCCTGCCAGAGCAGCGCCACCATCTCGCCGAAGACCCGCACCGGGCGACCCGACCGTCCGACCCGCTCGAGCAGTCCGCCGATGTGGTCGAAGAACAGGTCGGCGGCGGGCGTGCCGTCCTGCACGAACAGGGCCATCGTCCGGGCCGCATCCGCGAGATGCAGCTGACCGCGGCTGACGGCGTCGTCCACGGAGCAGCCCGCAGCGGCGAGGGACCGGCCCAGCGCGGCCAGGTGCTCGGGCGTGGCGACCAGTACGACGGCTTCGCCGAGGGCCAGGCCGTCGGTGACGAACTCGGTCAGCTCGTCGACGAGGTGGGCGTCGGCGTCGTAGAAGGTGACATCGTGCTCATGCGGCAGCGACGACTCCCGGACGGCAGACACAGTTCCACGGTACGCGGCGCCGGAGGGCCTGACCAGGGCGCACCGTCGGGTCCCGCGCAGAGCATCACAAAGCCGGGCAGATCGATGGGCGATCGGCGGGGCGGCTTTCCAGGCGCGCGGATGCGCGGCAGGCTGCGGGCATGGACAGCGAGGCCACGGCGGCAGAGCCTCAGACGACGGTCGAGCGCCGGCGTCGCGAGGTGGTCTGCATCAGCTGCCCCGCCTGCAGCGGTGCGGTGCCGGTGCTAGCGCGCTGCATCGACGGCGACGTCGAGCCCGTCCTGGAGTGCCTGACCTGCGGGTGGACCCGCCGAGCCCGCCGCGAGGACCCGCAGCGCTGACGCTGTGGCCCCGGCCGGCGCCGTCTCGGTGACGAGCGGCTGCGCGATCAGCGTCAGGCTCACCATGGTGTAGGCGACCATCGCGACCAGCCAGGGGTACTCACTGCGTCGAGCCCTTCGCTCGTCAGCGCCGCGAGCGGCGAGGTAGCGGTGCGCCAGCACCACCGCGAGCACGTGCGCGGCGACGATCGCGACGACGCCGGCGTACCAGTAGAAGCCGTTCGACAGGAACGTCGGATCGGGCTCGAACGAGTCGTTGAACGGTGACGGCAGGCCCAACGCGTGCGTCCCGGTCGGGTTGCCGATCAGCGGACCGAGCAGCTGTCCGTTGACCAGGAGGTACTGCAGGTTGTGCGCCAGCAGGTAGGCGAACGCGATCGGGACCATGCTGGGCAGCAGGCCGGCGAAGGCGACACGAGGGGCGACGGCGTGCGCGCCGGCGCGGGCCGAAGCGGTGGCGAAGGCGCCAAACACGACGGCGAGCAGGATCGCGAGGACGACGAACGTCGCGACCCGGAGGGTGTGCAGGCCGACGGTGCCGGCATGGGCCGCTTCGAAGGTCGCCCACCGGGGCGTGTTGAGCAGGCCGTCGAAGTTGACCGAGATGAGCAGCAGCAGCACGAACGCGATGCGGCTCGCGCTGGCTTCGAACGGCGCTCGCAGGCCGCCCGTGAAGCCGCGGCTCCCGGCCGCGCCGAAGCGGAACCAGCCCAGTCGGCCCCATGTCGCGAACAGCACCGAGAACACCTCGCCGCGTTCGATCCACGCGACCCCGAACAGCAGGCCGGCGACGGAGCTGACGACGGCGTAGACCAGGAAGCCCGTGGCGATGACACGCGGCAGCGTTGCGGTCAGGTTGAACACCAGCTCGCTGCAGGCGAGCAGGAAGTAGAGGGCGGCCGCAACCCACCAGCCGAGCACGCGGGGCCAAGGCAGTGGCAGGTCGCGGGCCAGCACGAGGCGCCGCAGCCGCGGGTTGTCGGCCAACCGGGCCAGGAACGCGAACGGGTTGACGGCGCGGGTCCAGTCGCCGACCAGCCCGCAGGACAGCGGGACGGCGATCCACACCAGCAGCCAGAACACCGTGGGCACGATGTTCTCGGCGATCTCCTGCGCGCCGACGAGCCCGGCATATGTCAGTGCCGCCGTGACGAGTAGCGAGAGGAGACCCCAGCCCCTCCTCGGCGCAGGCGGCTGGGCGCCGTCGTACTCAGGCAGTGGTGCGTGATCCTGCGGCACGCTGCGCCGGAAGACGAGCCCGAACGAGAGCAGTACGACGAGACCGCCGCCGAGGACGAACAGCACCAGCGGGATCGGCAGGTCGTAGCGGGCACCGAAGGCGTGGGCCAGGACGAGGGGCTCGCTCATGGCGCGTCGAGCTGCGCGACGTCGCCGGCCACCTGGTTGGGATCCGGGTAGAGCACCATCGCCGCGCCCACGGCCAGGGCGCCGCCGAGGAGCTGCATCACGAGGAACATCGGCACCGAGCTCGGGGCGATGCCGGCGAAGGAGCTGGTCAGCATGCGGCCGACCGAGATCGCCGGGTTGGCGAAGCTCGTCGAGCTGGTGAACCAGTAGGCCGCCGTGATGTAGCCACCCACTGCAACGGCGACGAGCTGCGACCGCCCGGCCCGAACCACGCCGAAGACAACCACGACGAGGCCGAAGGTCGCCACGACCTCGCCGAGCCACAGCCCCGAGCCGCTGCGCTCGTGGTGGCTGATGTCGACAGCGGCCAGCTCGAACATCAGGTTGGCCACGATCGTCCCCACGCAGCAGCCGACGACCTGCGCGGCGATGAAGACACCGGCGGCTCGCGTGGTGATCGCCCCGAACGCGCGCTCGGCGAGAGTGACGACCGGGTTGAAGGCCGCCGACACGGGTCCGAGCGCGAGGATCAGCGCGACCAGGGCGGCGCCGGTGACGAGGGAGTTCTCGAGCAGCTCGAGGCCGGCGTCGTGAGGCGACAGCCGCTGTGCCGCGATCCCGGATCCGACGACGGCCGCCGCCAGCAGCATGCTGCCGATCAGCTCGGCGAACGCCTTGCGGGCGAGCACGTCAGCGGCAGCGCGGGTCGATGACGCGGCAGAGCGCATCGAGAGCCTCGGGCTGTGGCCGGTAGTAGACGTTGGTCCCCTTCCGGGTGCCCTCCACCAGTCCCGCCTCCCGCAGCTGCTTGAGGTGGTGGCTGACCGTGGCCTCGGACAGCTCGACGGCGGGCGCGAGGTCGCAGGTGCAGATGCCCGTGTCGGGCTCGGCCAGCAACATGCTCATCAGCTGCACCCGGACGGGGTCGGCCAGGGCTTTGAGGCGCAGCGCGATGGCGAGCGCGTCGGCGGCGTCGAGGACGCCGGCCGCGAGGGGGGCGCAGCAGACCGGCTCGGTCGTGTCGAGGAGTGGCAGCGCCTTGGGCATGCCCTGATGATGCCACAGGTTCGATGAACGTGAGGTAATCTCTTGACGTACGTCGAACGTTGCGTCAGAGTCCTGCTTAGACGAACGTCGAACCTCCGACGTCGAGCCCGAGGAGACCGATGACCACGACCGCCGCCCCCGCTCTCGCCAGCGATCCCGCCCCGACGCCGGACGGCGGCCGGGTCCAGCTCGCGCTGAACGTCGAGAACCTCGACGAGGCCATCGCCTTCTACTCCCGCCTCTTCCGGACGGCGCCGGCGAAGGTCCGCGCGGGCTACGCCAACTTCGCCGTCGCCGAGCCGCCCTTGAAGCTCGTCCTCATCGAGAACCCGGGCAGCGGCGGAACCCTCAACCACCTCGGTGTGGAGGTGCCCTCCAGCGAGCGGGTGCACGGCGAGATCGCCCGGCTCACGGCCGAAGGCCTGTTCACGCAGGAGGAGATCGGTACGACGTGCTGCTTCGCCACCCAGGACAAGGTCTGGGTGCAGGCGCCGGGCGGCGAGCGGTGGGAGGTCTACACCGTGCTGGCCGACAGCGACACGTTCGGGTCCAGCCCGAAGACCGGCGCCGCTGCCGACGTCGGGATCTGTTGCGGCACCGCGTCCGACGACTCCGCCTCTGCCTGCTGCTGACCGCTGCATCAACCTGACAAGGAGCACCTCGTGATCGACGACCTGAACACCGCACTCGTCCAGGCACACCGGCTCGACCTCGCACGTGAGGCCGCCTCGCTCCGGCTCGCCCGCCTCGTCACGTGCTGCCGCCCGTCGTTCCTGCGGCAGCAGCTGGGTGACGCGGTCGACTGGCTTCGCCACGGCCAGCTCGGCACCGGCATCGACGACGTCGGGTCCGCACCGCTGACCAGCAGGGGCTGCTGCGCCTGACCTCGGTCAGTCGGCGGACACCGCCGCGCCTCTCGCCCGCGCCAGCACCACGACCCCGTAGACCGCGGCGGCGGCACCCAGCATCCCGGCGGCACGCGGTACGGCGGCGCGCGGCAGGCGCTCGTGCAGCACGGCCACCGCGAGGGCGACGGCGACGATCGGCTCGCTCACCGTCAGCGCGGCCAACGGTGCTGCGATCGCGCCGGTCTGGAACGCCGCTTGCGTGAGCATGAGCGCCAGTCCGCCGACGACGATGGCGGCGTAGGGCGCGGGTGTTGCCAGCAGGCCGATCGGGTCGTCGAGCCGCGCAGCGCAGAGCGCGAGCAGCACGGCGCTCGCACCGGCGGCAACGCCCGCGGCGGAGCCGATCGCCACGGGCGCCGCCGCGGCGCTGCGACGTGCCAGCAGAAGCAGCAGCCCGTCCACGCCGACCAGCGAGGCAGCCGCGAGCGTCCACGCGTGGGTGCCTGCTGACCCACCCAGGTGCGTGGTCGCGGAGCCGGGGACGAGCAGGACCAGACCCAGCCCGCACAGCAGCAACCCGACCGTCTCGCTGCGCGAGACGCGCCGCCGGCCCAGCGCCGCAGACAGCACGACCGCGACCGGCAGGGCCGCCACCAGCAGGGGCTGCACGAGCACGACCGGTCCGAAGCGGAGCGCGAGCAGCTGCAGGGCGACGGCGATGGCATCGGCGGCGATGCCGAGCAGCCAGATCGGCCGGCGCGCCAGGCTCGCGAGCACCCGCGGGTCAAGCGCTCCTCGCCGCGCCACCTCGCCCGCCTGCTCGTGCTGCAGGGCCGACGCCGCCCCGAACCCGGTCGCCGACGCGAGGGCGGCCGCGACCGCGACCGCGAGGTTGGCCCGGCTCAACGCAGTGCGGCCTTCATGCGCCGGTCAGGAAGCGCGGCGCAATCTCGAGCAGGAGGATCTGTGACCGCCCGCACGAGAGCACGACCAGTGTCGCCGTACGACGGTGCCGCCATGCTGGCAGGTCGGGCGGCGGGTTCCCTGTCCCGGCTCCTCCGCCGGGGCGCGGGCGGCACGCTGCCCGGTCGGGTGGCCTTGGCCCTTCGGCCGCAGCTGATCGGGACGCTCAGTGCGGACCGGCGCCTGGTGCTCGTGTCCGGCACCAACGGCAAGTCCACGACGACGCGGTTGCTCACCGTCGCACTGTCGCTTGTCGGACCGGTCGTGTCGAACGCGGATGGTGCCAACCTGCTGTCGGGCCTTGCAGCAGCGCTGATGGCTGACGCGGGCGGCACCGGAACGGCGGTGCTCGAGGTCGACGAGCTCGTGCTTCCCGCCGCGCTGCGCACGATGCGCCCCGCGGTCGTCGTGCTGCTCAACCTCAGCCGCGATCAGCTCGACCGCGTCGAGGAGGTCCACTCCCACGTCGGCCGCTGGGCTCGCGCGCTGCGCGAGAGCCCCGACGTTCACGTCGTCGCCAACGCCGATGACCCGCTCGTCGTCGCCGCTGTCTGGGAGGGCCGCCGTAGCGAGGTCGGGGTGACGTGGGTCGCCGCGGGTGCCCCGTGGCGCGCTGATGCGGTGCTCTGCCCGCGCTGCGGCGATGCGTGGTCCCTGCAGGGCGATGCCTGGGCGTGCGCAGACTGCGGCCTGACCCGGCCAGACCCTTCCTGGCAGCTCGGCTCCGGTGGGGAGCTCATCGACCCGACGGGTGCCTCCCGACCCCTCGGACTTGCCCTGCCAGGACGGGCGAGCGCCGCCAACGCCGTGATGGCGGCGGCGGCAGCTGATCTGCTCGGTGTGCCGGTGGTGGAGGCGATCCGCAGCTTCAGCGGGATACGCGATGTCGATGGTCGGTACCTGCGGGTCGACGTGGACGGACGTGACGTCCGCCTGCTGCTCGCCAAGAACCCGGCGGGCTGGCTCGAGGTGCTGGCCCAGCTGACTTCCGACACCGGCGGCATCCTGCTGGGACTGAACGCGCGGACGGCGGACGGCACCGATCCCTCCTGGCTGTGGGACGTCCCCTTCGAGCAGCTGCGCGGGCGGCGGGTCGCCGTCTTCGGCGACCGGTCCCTCGACATGTCGGTGCGGCTCCACTACGCGGAGGTCGCGCACGACGTCGTACCCGACGTGGGTTCGGGGTTGGCCGCACTGGCCGGCATGCCGGTCAACGTCGCCGCCAACTACACCGCCTTCGTGACTGCCAGGGCGGCTTTGAGAGCAGCCGCCGCGTGACGTCGTTGACGATCGTCTCGGTGTATCCCGAGGTCCTTGGGACGTACGGCGACTCCGGCAACGTCAGGGTGCTGGAACGCCGGCTCGCGTGGCGTGGGATCTCGTCGACGGTGCTCGACGTGCCGCTGGGAGCGGCGCTGCCCCTTCAGGCCGACCTGTACGTGCTCGGCGGCAGTGAGGACGAGATCCAGCACCGCGCTCTGCTCGCGCTTCGCGAGTCGGGACTCCAGTCGGCAGTCGGGAACGGCGCCCACGTCTTCGCGGTCTGCGCCGGACTCCAGCTGCTGGGCAACAGCATGCGACGCGGGGACGGCAGCCAGGTGGAGGGGCTGGGCCTGCTCGACGCCGTCACCGAGCGGCTTGGGCGAAGGGTCGTCGGCGAGGTGGAGGCCCGGTTCGTCGATGCCGCCCTTCCCACCCTGACCGGCTTCGCCAACCACGGCGCGGGCACCGAGCTCGGACCGCGGGCCCGTCCGCTCGCCGTGACGACGAGCGGTCTCGGCAACGGCGGCCAGCCGCGCGGACCCGAGGGCGTCGTGCAGGGGTCGGTCGTCGCGACGTACCTGCATGGCCCGGTCCTTGCGCGCAACCCGGCTTTCGCAGACTGGCTCCTCGGACGCGTCGTCGGCCGCGAACTGCGGCCGCTCCCGTCCGGACCGCCGGAGGCGCTGCACGCCGCGCTCGTAGGCAACCGCTAGCCGGGCGGTTTCTGGAGGTCCTGCAGGGCGTCGGTCAGCAGGGTGACCAGGGCTTCGAGCTGCACGTCGACCGACGACGTGACGTCGCCGCTGCCGTCGAGGGCGCGCGCTGCCAGACCTGCCTTGTCATCGATCAGCTCGGCGATCCGCGCGTCGATGGTCTGTGCGGCGATGATCCGCCATGCGGTCACGGGCTGGTCCTGACCGATCCGATGGACCCGGTCGATCGCCTGCGTCTGCTCGGCGTTGGTCCACGACAGCTCCGCGAGCACCACGTTGGACGCGACCTGCAGGTTGATCCCGACACCGGCGGCGCTCAGCGAGCACACCGCTACCGCGACGTCGGGGTCGTTCTGGAAGGCCTCGATGCTCGCCTGTCGTGCCTTCGTCGTCTGCCCACCGCGGATCGAGCAGTAGCCGAGGCTGCGTTGCGTGAAGGTCTCCTCCGCGGCGTCCATGACGTCGATGTGCTTGGCGAAGAAGACGACCTTGCCCGCGCTGCGCGCGAGCTGCGCGGTGTAGTCAGCGGCGAGGACGGCCTTCGCCTGCCCGATGCGCCGCATCATGCTGAACACGTTGTCGCCGGTGCTGTCCTCCTTGGTGTCCTGCCGCTCCCAGCCGGCGACCTTGCGCACGAGTGCGTGGTCGATGCCCACGACGGCGACGCCGGGCGCGCGGGCTTCGAGCGCGCTCTGGTAGCGCTTCACCAGGCGCCGCGCGAGCGCGGCCTCTGCCGACCGGATCGACCGGCCGAGGGCACCCTCCAGCTCCACCGGCATGTCGGCGATCCGCCGCGCCGGGATGTCGGAGGCGACATCGACCTTGCGTCGTCGCACGATGCCGAGATCGATGACCGCCGCCCGCGCTGCGGGGGAGAAGCCCGGGTCGGTAGGGGTCAGGCCGTTGTGCTCGAGGGCGGCCATGAGATCAGAGCCGGGCTCGTCCTTGCCGATCCAGCCGAGGAACTCCCAGATCGACAGGAAGTCCTCGATGTCGTTGATCAGCGGCGTACCGGTCAGTGCCATCAGCAACGGGCGGGGACTGCGCTCCCGGATGCGCTTCGACAGCTCCAGCACGCTCTGCGACCGCTGGGCGCCCTTGTTCTTGATGAAGTGCGCCTCGTCGATGACCATCCCGCGGAAGCCGAAGGTGCTGAGCCAGCCGACGTGACGGTGCAGCACGTCGTAGTTGACGACGACGAGATCGGAGAAGGCATCGACGGTGTGGCCGTCGCCGTGAACGACCGTGGCGGATCGGCCGGGGGTCCAGAGGGCGGCCTCGTGGGCCCAGTTGGTCTTGACGACGTTCGGCACCACGGCGAGCAGCGGGTAGGCACGCGCGGCGTCGGCGGCCAGCAGCGCCTGCGCTGTCTTGCCCAGCCCCGGCTCGTCGGCGAGCAGGAACGTCCGGTGGCCCGACGCGGCAGCCGCGACCACTTGGGCCTGGTGCGGCATGAGCTCGCGGCCGCCGGCGACCTGCAGCGACGTCGGGCTGGGCAGAGGCATGCACGACGGAGCTCCGCCGGAGGCGTTCTCGAACGAGCGGAGCAGCGGTCCGATCAGCTCCCAGGTCGCCAGCAGCCGGGGCCGGTGCGCCGTCGCGGCCGCCGAGAAGTCGGGCTCGAGGAACGGGTTGGCCAGCTGCCGCGAGACGACGGACTGCGGCACGACCCGTCGCTCGGCTCCTGACGCAGGGGCCTGGCCCTCCGGCGCAGCCGGCGGCTCCGGCGGGGCCTCCATGCCGGCCGCGAGACGCAGCTCGCGCAACAGGGAACGGGTATCCGGGAGGAGCCCGCCGTCATCGGAGAGCAGGTTGAGAAGAGACCCGTCACGTGCGGCCGTGCGCGCGAGGACCGTCGCGACGCCGTCGAGCCGCTTCAGCTGCTCGCCACGGCGCGCGTCGCTGACCGCCGCCGCCTGGATCCGGGCCCGCTCCTCGCGCACGAGAAGAGCCACGGCCTGGAACGTGCCACGGGTCGACGCGCGCAGCCGGCCGCGCTGGACCGCCGACTCGACGTCGCGCGCGGCGGTCATCAGCACGGGGATGAGGCCGCGCGGCGCCCGCGGACGGGTCGCGCGCGGCTGCGGAGCCGCCCTCGTCCGGCGCGGCTGACGCCCGTCTCTCGTCGCCAAGTACTTCCTCTTCCGGGTGCGGATGTGGTCGCCAGCACCTCTGGCGCGCGGCTGTCCTGGAGCGGGCGACCGGGATCGAACCGGCACCATCAGTTTGGAAGACTGAGGCTCTACCATTGAGCTACGCCCGCAGCGCGCTTGGCCCGTAGAGTCTGGGGGCCACGCGGGGCGTAGCGTAGTGGCTAGCGCGCCTGCTTTGGGAGCAGGAGATCGGGAGTTCGAGTCTCCCCGCCCCGACCGAGAGCTTTCCGCCGTACCCGCATGCCCCGAGAGGACGTTCCTGTGCAGAGCGCTGTCGAGACCCTGAGCCCCACCCGGGTCCGGCTCACCGTCACGGTTCCGTTCGACGAGCTCAAGCCCGAGCTCGACGCGGCGTACAAGAAGGTCGGCGGGCAGGTCCGCATCCAGGGCTTCCGACCCGGAAAGGTCCCGCCGCGCGTCCTCGACCAGCGCGTCGGGCGCGGCGTCGTCCTCGACGAGGCCGTCAACAGCGCGATCCCCCGGCTGTACGGCGAGGCCCTGCAGGCCGAGGACCTCGCGCCGGTCAGCCAGCCCGACCTGAACGTCACGGAGTTCGCCGACGGCGACAAGCTCGCGTTCACCGCAGAGGTCGACGTGCGGCCGCAGTTCGACGTGCCGCCGTTCGACTCTTTGTCGGTGACGGTGGATGACGTCGTCGTCGATGAGGCGAAGGTCGACGAGCAGGTCGACGGATTGCGTGAGCGGTTCGCCAAGCTCTCGCCTGTCGCCCGCCCGGCGCAGGACGGCGACTACGTCACGATCGACCTCGCCGCGACGGTCGAAGGCGACGAGGTTCCCGGCGGTACGGCGACAGGCCTCAGCTACCGGGTAGGTGCGGGCGACCTGCTCGACGGCATCGACGACGTCCTGCGGGGCTCGTCCGAGGGCGACGCGAAGACGTTCCAGACCACGATGGTCGCCGGCGACTACGAAGGCCGGCTCGCGGACGTCGCGGTCACCGTCCGTGCCGTCAACGAGCGCGACCTGCCCGAGGCCAACGACAACTGGGCCACCGACTCCACCGGCTTCGAGTCGCTCGACGCGCTCAAGGCCGACATCCGGTCCCGGCTCGACCGGGTCCAGCGACTCGAGCAGGGAGTGGCTGCACGCGACAAGGTGCTCGAGGCACTGCTCGCGCTCGTCGAGGTGCCGCTGCCCGACTCGGTCGTCGAGACCGAGGTCGAGTGGCGCAGGCGGGCCACCGCCGACCAGCTCTCGCGTGCGGGCGCCGACCTCGACGGCTACCTCGAGGCGGAGGGCAAGACGGCCGAGGAGTTCGAGGCCGAGCTGCAGACCGGCGCGCGCGAGGCCGCGAAGGCACAGCTGGTGCTCGACGCCATCGCCGACCAGGAGGAGCTGGGTGTCAACGACACCGAGCTGACCGACCAGGTCGTGCGTCGGGCGGCGCGGGCCGGCGTCTCGCCCGACGACTACGCCCAGACCTTGGTGCAGTCGGGCGCGCTGTCCGCCCTGATCTCAGAAGTACGACGGGGCAAGGCCCTCGCGACCGTGATGGAGGCGGCCACCATCACCGACACCTCGGGCAACCCGGTCGATCTCGACCAGCTGCGCGACGACATGTCGGGCGCGGTCCGCGGCTCCGGGTCCGACACCCAGATGGACGATGAGGGCCGGCCGTACCACGTCCACGACGACGGAGCGGTCCACTACCTCGACGCGGACTGACCCCGTCGTACCGCCCTGCGCCCAGAGCGAAACGGGCTCCGCGGCGGACTGATCGCGCCGACCCGGGGGTTAGGGTCGGCGACAGGACAAGGACCCACGATCGACGAGGCAGGCACGCCGTGACCCTGAACGACCCGTCCACCGGCCTGGTGGTCCCGACCCTCGGCGTCGCGACGCCGACCGCCCGCGCCAACGGCGAGGGCATGGGCCTCGACGCCCAGGTCTACAACCGGCTCCTGAAGGAGCGGATCATCTTCCTCGGCACGGCGGTCATGGACGAGATGGCCAACGCCATCTGCGCACAGCTGCTGCTGCTCGCCGCCGAGGACCCCGAGCGCGACATCTTCCTCTACATCAACAGCCCGGGCGGCTCCGTCAGCGCCGGCATGGCCATCTACGACACGATGCAGTTCGTCAACAACGACGTCGCGACGGTCGGGCTCGGCCTCGCCGCCTCGATGGGGCAGTTCCTGCTCTGCGCAGGCACCAAGGGCAAGCGCTACGCCACGCCGCACGCGCGGATCATGATGCACCAGCCGTCCGGTGGCATCGGGGGCACCGCAGCCGACATCGCCATCCAGGCCGAGCAGATGCTCTACACCAAGCGGATCATGCAGGACCGGATCGCCTTCCACACCGGGCAGACCGTCGAGCAGATCGAGAAGGACTCCGACCGCGACCGCTGGTTCTCGGCGGAGGAGGCCAAGGACTACGGCTTCGTCGACCACGTCGTCAGCGGCGCCAAGCAGGTGCCGTCCGGCGCCGGCACGAGGGCCTGAGGAGGACCTGATGACTTTCTCTGACCCGACCGCCTACACGATCCCGATCGTCATCGAGCAGACCTCCCGCGGGGAGCGCTCGTTCGACATCTACAGCCGGCTGCTCAAGGAGCGCATCATCTTCCTGGGCACCCCGATCGACGACGGAGTCGCCAACGTCGTCATGGCCCAGCTGCTGCACCTCGAGTCCGAGGACCCGGACCGGGACATCTCCATCTCCATCAACAGCCCCGGCGGCTCGTTCACCGCGCTGACGGCGATCTACGACACGATGCAGTTCGTCAAGCCCGAGATCCAGACCATCTGCATGGGCCAGGCGGCCAGCGCGGCTGCGGTCCTGCTCGCGGCCGGCACGAAGGGCAAGCGCCTGGCGCTCGAGCACGCCCGCGTGCTGATCCACCAGCCCTCCGGCGGGGGCGAGGGGCAATCGTCCGACATCGAGATCCAGGCACGGGAGATCATGCGGATGCGTGAGCTCCTGGAGCAGATGATCGCCACCCACAGCGGGCGGGACGTCGAGCTGGTCCGCAAGGACATCGAGCGCGACAAGATCCTCACGGCGCGGGAAGCGGTCGAATACGGCCTCATCGACGAGGTGGTCAGCACCCGCAAGACGTCCATGCTGGCAGCCGCGAAGTAGCCCCTCCGGGCTCCTGTCGGCCGGACAACGCGCCGATACAGGAACTGCGAACAGGTCCACAGCACGGTTTCAGGCTGTACCGTTTCGAGATCGAGCA
>JAODNA010000226.1 GCA_025465135.1 Frankiales bacterium
GAGAGGTACGGCGCCGACGCGCTGCGCTACTGCCTGGCCGCCGCCGGTCCGGAGTCGAGCGACACCGACTTCACCTGGGAGCAGTTCGTCACGCGCAACAACACCGAGCTCGTCGCGGGCTGGGGCAACCTCGTCAACCGCACGGTGTCGATGGTGCACAAGAACGTCGGCCGGATCCCCGAGCCCGGAGAGCTGACCGGCGACGACACGCGGGTGCTGCAGGCCAGCCGCGACGCGTTCGCGCCGATCGGCGTGCTGATGGAGCGGTCACAGCAACGCGCCGCGCTGACCGAGGTGATGAAGGTCGTCGCGGAGGCCAACAAGTACCTGTCGGACCAGGCGCCGTGGAAGCTCAAGGACGATCCCGCGCGACGCGAGGCCGTGCTGCATGTCGCCCTGCAGCTGGTCGACGACTGCAAGACCCTGCTGACCCCGTTCCTGCCCGACTCGTCCGACAAGGTGCACGCGATGCTCGGCGGCACATCGGCGTGGGCCGGGCAGCCCGAGCTCCGTGAGGTCGACGACCTCGACGGCGGGCCGTCGTACCCCGTCCTCATGGGCGACTACGAGACCGAGGCCGTCTGGGAGTCGTTGCCGATCCGTACAGGTGTGGAGATCGGGCCGGCTGTCCCGCTGTTCGCCAAGCTGGAGCCTTCGGTGGTGGACGAGGAGCTGGCCCGGCTGGAGTCGGCATGAGGGCCGAGCGCGACGGCGAAGCCCCGCCTGCTCCCGAGCCGCTCGCCGTGCACGTCCTGGACAGCCACTGCCACCTCGACATCGTCGGCGGCGATGTCGGCGCGCAGCTCGAGGCGGCGCGCGCAGTCGGCATCGACACCGTCGTGCAGATCGGCATCGATGTGGAGTCGTCGCAGCTCTCAGCCAAGATCGCCGAGCAGTACGACGACATCTGGGCCGCGGTGGCGCTGCACCCCAACGAAGCCGGGCGGGGTGCAGCGACGCCGGACGCGCTCGCCGAGATCGAGCGACTCGCCGCGCTGCCGCAGGTGAAGGCGGTCGGCGAGACCGGGCTCGACCACTTCCGCACGGGCGAAGACGGTCGCGGTCCGCAGGAGGACTCCTTCCGTGCGCACATCGCGATCGCGAAGCGCACCAACACCGCGCTGGTCATCCACGACCGCGACGCGCACGACGACGTGCTGCGGGTGCTCGCGGAGGAGGGTGCACCGGAGCGCGTCGTCTTCCACTGCTTCTCCGGCGACGCCGCGATGGCGCGCACCTGCGCCGACCGCGGCTACTGGATGAGCTTCGCCGGCAACATCACCTTCAAGAACGCCGGTGCCCTGCGCGAGGCCGCGACCGTCGCGCCCGCCGACCTGCTGCTCGTGGAGACGGATGCGCCGTTCCTCACGCCGATGCCGTACCGCGGCCGGCCCAACGCGTCGTACCTCGTGCCGCTGACGATGCGTGCGCTGGCCGAGATCCGCAGCGACGACCTCGACGCGCTCTGCGCGGCCGTTGCCGCCAACGGACGCCGCGCGTTCGCCCTCTGACGCGCCCCTTGGGTCACAGCAGCCACAGGGATCACAGAGTGGCGTGGGTCACACCGCTGCACTGACGGGCCTCTGACCTGCGGGTTCTGGTCCTCGAGGTGGCCCCGCACGGCCCACAAGGGCTAGACCTGGGTTGGCAGTGCCACCAGCTCGCCGTTACCGTGCCGTGACCTCGCCCACCCCCCCCGTACCGGAGAACCGTGAGCGTTCGCGCGCGCCTGCCCCGACCGTTGGCCTTCGCCCTGCAGACCGCTGTCCTCGTCGCCCTGCTCGGCGGTACGGCGGCCTACGCGCTCACGGAGAAGACGGTGACGGTCTCGGTCGATGGTGCAAGCCGCCTGGTCACGACCCACGGCGGCACGGTGCGCGATGCCCTCTCCGCCGCCGGCCTCAGCGCCGGCGCGCACGACCTTCTCGCACCGGCCGCGGACAGCGCCATCGGCGACGGCGACCGGATCGCCCTTCGCCGCGGCCGCGAGCTGTCACTCGTCGTCGACGGTCACCGGCGCGACGTCTGGGTGACGGCGGTCTCCGTCGACGAGGCGCTGAGCCAGATCGGCCTGCGCGCGGACGGCGCCGTCCTGTCGGCGTCCCGCTCGCGGCGCATCCCGCTGGCCGGCCTCTCGCTCGAGGTGCTCACGCCGAAGGCGATCGCGATCCTCGCCGACGGACACGTCGCGACGC
Organism: Frankiales bacterium; assembly: GCA_025465135.1. Lineage (GTDB taxonomy): Bacteria > Actinomycetota > Actinomycetes > Mycobacteriales > SCTD01 > RYN-124. The sequence continues at coordinate 2,196 of JAODNA010000226.1, forward strand.
TCACGACGACCGGGCCGACGGTCCGCGATGCGCTGATGCAGGCCGGCATCTCGCTCGCCGCGACCGACCGCCTGTCCGCACCTCGCGCCGCACTGCTGACCGATCACATGACGATCCGCGTGACGCGCGTCCTCGGCCGACGGGTCATCGAGAGCTACCCGATCCCCTTCCGCACCGAACGGCGCCCGGATGCCACGCTGTTCAAGGGCGACACGAAGGTGCTGGTCGCGGGACGGCCGGGTGTCCTGCTGCGGACCTACACGCTGAGCTTCGTCAACGGCAGGCTGACGGCGAAGCACCTCGGGAGTGAGCGCCGGACCGCGGAGCCGGTGACGCAGGTGCTCGCCGTAGGCACCAAGCCGCGGCCGGCCGTGCAGCGCTCGACCGGTAGCGCCGACGGGCTCAACTGGGCTGCCCTGGCGCGGTGCGAGTCGGGCGGAAACCCCCGTGCGGTGTCGCGCAACGGCACCTACCGAGGCCTGTACCAGTTCTCGTTCGGCACGTGGCGGGGCGTCGGCGGCAGCGGCGACCCGATCGACGCATCGCCCGACGAGCAGACCTACCGCGCGAAGGTCCTGTACTCCCGCTCCGGTCGCTCGCCGTGGCCGGTGTGCGGTAAGTACTTGTAGGTGCCTGACCCGCTGCTGACCGCTCCTGACATCCGGGAGCTCGCGAGGCGGCTGGACCTGCGGCCGACCAAGACGCTTGGTCAGAACTTCGTCATCGACCCCAACACGGTGCGGCGCATCGTGCGCACGGCGGGCGTCGGTGCGGACGACGTCGTGGTCGAGGTGGGGCCGGGGCTCGGCTCGCTGACCCTCGGGCTGCTGCCTGAGGTGTCTCGCGTCGTCGCCGTCGAGATCGACGCAGTGCTTGCTGCGGAGCTGCCGCGCACGGTGGCGGACCGGCTGCCGGCGTACGCCGACCGGCTGGAGGTCGTCAACGAGGACGCGCTGCGGCTGACCGGCGTACCGGGCCCTGCACCAACTGCCTTTGTCGCGAACCTGCCCTACAACGTCGCCGTCCCGGTCCTGCTGCGCCTGCTGGAGCACCTGCCCACCTTGCGCACGGGGCTGGTGATGGTGCAGGCCGAGGTCGCCGACCGGCTCGTCGCGCCGCCGGGTTCGAAGACGTATGGCGTGCCGTCGGTCAAGGCCGCGTGGTACGCCGAGGTGCGCCGCGCGGGCTCGATCGGCAGGACGGTCTTCTGGCCCGCGCCCAACGTCGACTCGGGGCTTGTGGCGTTCACGCGCCGGGCGTCGCCGGCGGCGGACCGAGCGGCGGTGTTTGCGCTCGTCGACGCAGCGTTCGCCCAGCGCCGCAAGACCTTGCGCGCCGCACTGGCCGGCTGGGCCGGCTCCGCCGATGAGGCCGAGCGTCGGCTGCGCGCCGCAGGTATCGACCCGTCCGCACGGGGGGAGGTCCTCGGCGTGGAGGAGTTCGCGCGGCTCGCGAGCGCCTAGCATCCAGAGCCAGCCCATCCGACCGAGGAGCCCGTCCACCGTGCGGCGTCAGCCCATCGAACGCGTGACGGTCCGGGCACCCGCGAAGGTCAACCTGCACCTGTCCGTGGGCCGCAGGCGATCCGACGGCTTCCACGACCTCACGACGATCTTCCACGCGGTCGGGCTCTACGACGAGGTCGATGCCGTCCACGCGGACGCGCTCACCGTCACCGTCTCGGGTGAGGGCGCCGACAGCGTCCCGACCGACCGCGACAACCTCGCGATGCGGGCAGCCGCGCTGCTCGGGATGGAGACCGGTCACGAGCCGGTCGTCGCGCTCGCGATCCGCAAGGGCATCCCGGTTGCGGGTGGCTGCGCGGGGGGTTCCGCCGACGCGGCCGCGGCTCTGGTCGCCTGTGACGCGCTGTGGGGGACGGGCCTGAGCCGGGGCGAGCTGCTCGGCCTCGCGGCCCGGCTGGGCAGCGACGTGCCGTTCTCGCTCCACGGCGGTACAGCCCTCGGCACGGGGCGAGGGGAGCGGCTGACGCCGGTGCTCGGGCAGGGGTCGTACTCCTGGGTCCTCGCCCTCGCCGACGGCGGGCTGTCGACTCCCGACGTCTACGCGGAGCTGGACCGGCAGCGCGACAGCGGGCCGGTCGGCGTCGTCAGCGACGCCTCCGCCGTGCTGACGGCGCTGCGCAGCGGTGACGCCGTCGCGCTGGGCCACGTGCTCGCCAACGACCTGCAGGCCGCGGCCATCGCCCTGCGGCCGACGCTGCGACTGCTGCTCGACACCGGCAAGGACCTCGGCGCGCTCGGCGGGATCGTCTCGGGCTCCGGACCGACCGTGGCCTTCCTGGCGCGCAACGAGGAGCACGCTGTCGGGCTGGCTGCAGCACTCGCGGGACAGGGCGTCTGCCGATCCGTACGGCGGGCCGACGGGCCGGCCCATGGCGCACGCATCGTCGAGCTGGCCTGATGGCCGGCCCTACCGCGCGCAACCTCGTCAACCTCGAGAGCGTCACCGTCGCCCACGGCACCCGGCTCCTGCTCGACGCGGTCTCGCTCGGAGTCTCCGAGGGCGACCGGGTCGGCGTCGTCGGCCGCAACGGCGGTGGCAAGACGACACTGCTGAAGACCCTGGTCAAGACCGAGCAGCCGCACTCCGGCCGCGTCACGCACACCGGCGGCCTGCGCGTCGGTGTGCTGACACAGGACGTCCGCGTCGACGTCCGGCTGACCGCCCACCAGGCGATCCTCGGCGAGACGGCCGAGCACACCTGGGCCGGCGACGCGCGCGTGCGCGAGGTGCTCGACGGCCTCGGACTGCACGACATCGGGCTCGACAGCGTCATCGGGACGATGTCCGGCGGTGAGCGCCGCCGGGTCGCCCTCGCGTCGCTCCTCATCAAGGAGTGGGACCTGCTGGTCCTCGACGAGCCGACCAACCACCTCGACGTGGAGGGCGTTGCCTGGCTTGCCCGCCATCTGACGTCGCGTACGTCGTCCCAGGCGCACCTGGTCGTGACCCACGACCGGTGGTTCCTCGACGAGGTCAACACGACGACGTGGGAGGTGCACGACGGGGTCGTCGACGCCTACGACGGCGGCTACTCGGCGTACGTGCTGGCCCGGGCCGAACGTGACCGGATGGCGTCGACGGCGGAGCAGAAGCGACTGCAGCTGGTGAAGAAGGAGCTCGCCTGGCTGCGGCGCGGGCCGCCGGCGCGGACCAGCAAGCCGCAGTTCCGGATCGACGCGGCCAACGCGCTCATCGCGGATGAGCCACCCGCCCGAGACGACATCGCCCTGCAGCGGTTCTCCGCGGCGCGCCTCGGCAGGACGGTCTACGAGCTCCACGGTGTGTCGCTGGCGTTCGGCAAGAAGGTGCTGCTCGACGCCGTCGACTGGAACCCCGGGCCCGGTGACCGCATCGGGATCGTCGGCGTCAACGGCGCGGGCAAGTCGACGCTGCTCAAGCTGCTCGTCGGTCAGCAGCAGCCCGACAGCGGACGCATCGTCGTCGGGCAGACGGTGAAGGCGGCCTACCTCTCGCAGGAGGTCGCGGAGCTCGACCCGTCGCTGCGAGTCCTCGAAGCGGTCGAGCAGGTGGCGAAGGTGGTTGATCTCGGGGGAGGCAAGACCATCGGCGCCTCCTCGCTCGCGGACCGGTTCGGCTTCACGGGCAACGCGCAGTGGACGCGCGTCGGAGACCTGTCGGGTGGTGAGCGGCGGCGGTTGCAGATCCTGCGGCTGCTGATGGGTGAGCCCAACGTCATCCTGCTCGACGAGCCGACCAACGACCTCGACATCGACACGCTCCGAGCGCTCGAGGACCTGCTGGACGGCTGGCCCGGCACCCTGATCGTGGTGAGCCACGACCGCTACTTCCTCGAGCGGGTCACGACCGTGACGGCCTCGCTGATGGGCGACGGGACGGTGGCGGCGCTGCCGGGTGGCGTCGACGAGTACCTGGCGAAGCGCATCAAGGCGGCGCCCGCGGCGGCGCCCAAGTCCAAGGGTGGCGGCGACAGCCGCGCTGCGAAGAAGGAGCTCACCCGGGTCGAGCGAGAGATCGGCCGGCTCGACAAGGAGCACGAGGCGGTGCTGGCCGAGATCGCCGCCAAGGCGTCCGACTACGACGCGGTGGCGGCACTCGACACCCGGCTGCGCGAGATCGAGGCCCGCAAGGCCGAGCTCGAGGACCTGTGGCTCGAGCTGTCTGAGGCTGCGGGCTAGGGGTTGCGCAGGAGCAGTCCGCTGATGTGGCCGTCCTGGTCGAAGCTGATGCGGACCTTGAGCTCGCCCTTGCGCATGGTGCAGAAGACGTCCACCACCGTTGCACCGAGCACGCGGGTGGCCGTCATGCCGCCGGCCGAGACGAAGCCGCCGTGTTCCTGCACCGCTGCCGACTCCCAGGCCTTGCCCAGGTCCGTGACGGAGAACAGCTGCGTCATCTTGGCGTCGAAGCGGCCGCGCACCTCGGTGTAGCGCCCGTTGGCCAGGTCCTCGACGACCTGGCGTGAGGCATCGGCCAGGGCCGCGGGCACGCTGTCGAGCGGCTCGACCTGAGCGCTCAGCAGGGTCACGCCGATGACCGCCCCGTCCACGTCGTACGTCACGCGCATGTTGGCGTCACCGCTGCGGAAGTGCAGGGGCAGCAGGTACGTCGTGGTCGCGCCCTGGTCGAGCACTGCGGGGGTGATGCGGACGAGGGGTCCGAGGTTGTCGAGCGCCATCAGCCATGCGGTGCGCAGCTGCTGCTCGGAGAGCTGGGCGCGCACGCCAGGCGTCATGTCGGCGCGGATCCCGGCGAAGTTCCCGTCGCGGAACTCGCCGGCGTAGGCGGCGGTGCGGTCGGCGAGGGCACCCGTCGCGACCACCGAGTCGCGCTTGGGAGAGCCCTGACGGAGCAGCGCCACGCCGGTCGTCGCGCCGGCGATCAGCGCGAGTGCGGCGGTCGCGGACAGCATGGCGGTGCGGCGCCGACGGGCGCGGTGACCGGCATGAAGGGCGTCACGAGCCGTCAGCGTCGAGGGCTCGAGGCCGTCGAGGTGCGCGTGCAGGCGGTCGCGGAGCAGGGTCTCGACATCGGTCATGGCATCTCCCACGTGGGTGCGGAGCGCGTCGGCGGCGGCCGGTGCTCGGCGAGCTCGGGCAGGTCCTTGAGGGTGGCGAGGGCACGCATCGCCTGGCTGCGGACTGTGGCCGGCCGGCAGCCGAGCAGCTCGGCGATCTGGTCGTCCGGCAGGTCCTCGTAGTAGCGCAGCAGGACGATCGCGCGCTGCCGGCGGCCGAGGCGCGACAGCGCGGGCCAGAGCGCGTCGCGGTCGTCGATCCCGTACGACGGCGCGTTGCCCACCACGTCAGCGACCTGCGGCTGCAAGTCCTCGCGGACCCGCCGGCGTCTCAGCAGGGACAGGTGGGTGTTGACCACGATGCGCCGGACGTAGGCGTCGGCGTCCCCGGCGGCCTGGACCTTCCCCCAGGAGAGGTAGGCCCTGGTCAGCGCGGTCTGCAGCAGGTCCTCACCGGCGGGGCGTTGCCCGGTGAGGCCGACAGCCAGCCGCAGCAGTGGCCCGCTGCGGGTGCTGACGAACGACGCGAAGTCGTCGTCCTTCGGTGGCGGCACCGGGGCTCCCTTCGTCTCTCTTCCTACTCAGAGGGACGCCGGCAGCCTGCCGTTCTGTTGCATCGGCGGCAATGGTCACGGCTCCCAGGGCTCGTACGGCGCGAGCGACACCTGGGCACTGGTCGGCAATCGGCTGACCGTGCGACCCCGTTCCTCGAGCAGCCGGCCGAGGGTGACCGCGTCCCGCAGCGCGGCGGCCTCCGGGTCGTTGTTCGTGTAGACGTAGACGACCTCGTCGTCGCTGAACGTGTCGCAGATCCGCCCGGCCCATGAGGCGAGTACGGCCTCGTCGTAGGGCCAGATGCTGGGCGCGCCGCCGCCGGCGTGCAGGCGCAGGTAGCCCCAGTCGGTGGTGCGCCACAGCGGTGCGATCGGCTGAGACCCGCGGTCGGCCCAGACGAGTGCCGCACCGCGGTCGCGCAGCACCGCCTCGACGTCGGGGTTCCACCACGACTCGTGTCGGGGCTCGACCGCTACCCGCGTGCCCTTCGGGAACCACTCCAGCGTCTCGTCGAGGCGTCCGGGCTCGGCCTTCATGGTCGGCGGGAGCTGCAGCAGGACGCTGCCCAGCTTGGCGCCGAGCCCCTCGACCCGCTCCATCAGCCGTTGCACCGGCTCCTGCGGGTCGATGAGCCGCTTCATGTGCGTCAGGAACCGGGAGGCCTTCACCGTGATGACGTAGTCGGCGGGCGTCCGTAGCGCCCACTGCTCGAAGACCCGGCGCTCCGGGAGTCGGTAGAAGGCGTTGTTGACCTCCACGGTCTGGAAGAGCGCGGCGTGGTGCTGGAGCCAGACCCGCTGCGGCATGCCGGCCGGGTAGAAGACGCGCTTCCAGTGGGCGTACTGCCAGCCGGAGGTACCGATGAGCACGGGCACGACCTCCGTCGTACCGCTCCCGGGCGGACTGAACCATCCGCTCGAGTCGCGCGAACGCTCCGGCAGGGGGACGATCGTGTCCCCACCCTTGACCCGGAGGAACTCATGTCGCTCGCCAACGACCGCTTCGGCGGCCGCTCGCTCAACCAGACGCTCGCGCTCGCGTTCGGCGCCGTCTACGCGCTGGTCGGTGTTCTCGGCTTCTTCGTGAGCACCGATGTCGCCTTCGCCGGCAAGAACGGCGCAAGCCTGCTGGGCTTCGACGTCAACGGGCTGCACAACATCGTGCACCTGCTGATCGGCGTCGCCCTGATCCTGGCGTCCCGTACGCATGCCGTCGCCAAGTCGACCAACCTCACCATCGGCGCCGTCTACGTGCTGCTGGCGATCGCTGGGCCGTTCATCAACAACACGGCTCTCGACATCATCGGGCTCAACGGCCCGGACCACTTCCTGCACTTCGCCTCGGGCGTCCTGCTCGTGGGCGTTGCGCTGGTCGGCGACAAGCAGCGCGCCGTCACGACCGTCTAACGCGCCCCCAGAGCTCGCCAGTAGTCGTTCAAGGCGCCGTTGGTCCGCACGAACCAGATGAGCGGTCCGATCAGGATCAGCACGCCGAGCGTCGCCCAGAGGCCGGTCACCCCCGTCACGGGTGGCCGGCGTCTGGTCTGCGTGTAGAGGTGGCCGACCTCGCTGCTCGTGAGGAACGGCGACACGATGCCGACGAGCAGCCAGATGAGGACCGCGAAGGCGCCACCGACTCCGGTGCCGGTGTGGCGCTTCATCTCGTTGTGCACGCCGTAGAACCAGAAGATCCCGTAGATGCCGAACGTGATGAGGAACAGGAACATGCACAGGACGGTGCCGCGGACCTGGCCGATGGGCCCGGGCCCGGCGGCGGCGTAGACGGGCGCGGCGTAGGACGGCTGTGACATGGCGCGCAGCGTAGGCCGTCAGCGCTGGGTGGAGAGCCGCGGTTTCTGGTCGAGCTGCGACAGGCCGTTCCAGGCCAGGTTGACCAGGTGGGCAGCGACCTCGTCCCGCTTGGGCTTGCGGTTGTCGAGCCACCACTGCCCGGTGAGCGCGACCATGCCGACCAGCGCCTGCGAGTAGAGCGGGGCCAGCTTCGTCTCGAAGCCGCGGGCCTTGAACTGCTTGGCGAGGATGTGCTCCACCTGGCTGGCGATGTCGCTGATGATCGTGGCGAAGCCGCCGCCCTTCTCCAGCCCGACCGGCGACTCGCGCACCAGGATGCGGAAGCCGTCGGCCTGGTCCTCGACGTAGGTCAGCATCGCGAGCGTCGCCTGCTCGAGGAGCAGTCGCGGATTGTCACCGGTCAGCGCGTTGGTGAAGGTGTCGAGCAGCCGGCCGACCTCGCGGTCGACGACGACGGCGTACAGGCCCTCCTTGCCGCCGAAGTGCTCGTAGACGACGGGTTTGCTCACGCCGGCACGGGAGGCGACCTCCTCGACGGACGTGCCGTCATAGCCGCGTTCGGCGAAGAGCTGGCGACCGACGTCGAGCAGCTGCTCGCGCCGCGCCTTGCCGGTCATGCGGACCTTGGGGGTCCGGTGGGTGTCTTCGTTCACGCCTGGAGTCTGGCGTGGAGCCGTCACGCCGCCCGGCGGGCGTCCAGCCGCGACTGCTTCGGCCAGCGCACGTCATGGGCCCAGCCGAGCTTCTCGAACGCCCAGATGACGCGGGCGCTGCTGTCGATCTGCCCCTTGTCGACGCCGTGGCGCGCGCAGGTCGGGTCGGCGTGGTGCAGGTTGTGCCAGCTCTCGCCACCTGACGTGGCTGCCAGCCACCAGACGTTGACCGCGCGGTCGCTGGTCTGGAACGGCCGGCTGCCCCAGGTGTGGCAGATCGAGTTGATCGCCCACGTCATGTGGTGCAGGACGCCGATGCGCACGACGGAGGCCCAGAAGAACGCCGTCAGCGCACCGGTCCACGACATCGTGATGAGGCCACCGAGCAGCGCGGGCAGCAGCAGCGAGGTCGCCACCAGTGCCGGGAACGCGCGGGCCACCCGGGCGATGTCCTTGTCCGCGAGCAGGTCGGGTGCGAAGCGCTTCTGGTCGGTCTGCTCCACGTCGAACAGCCAGCCGATGTGGGCGTAGTAGAGCCCCTTGCACAGCGAGCGGAAGTCGTTGCCGTAGCGCCAGGGGGAGTGCGGGTCGCCCTCGGCGTCGCTGAACGCGTGATGCCGGCGGTGGTCGGCCACCCAGCGGGTGACCGGCCCCTCGATGGCCATGCTGCCGGCGACCGCCAGGGCGACGCGCAGGGCGCGGTTGGCCTTGAACGAGCCGTGCGTGAAGTAGCGGTGGAAGCCGACCGTGATGCCGTGCAGCGTGATCGCGTAGAAGACGACGGCCAGGACGACGTCGGTCATGGACAGGCCGTTGCCCCAGACGACGAAGCCGGCCGAGGCGACCGCGAGCAGCGGTACGACGATGAAGATCCCGAGCGCGACCTGCTCCCAGCGGGCCTGGAACTCCGTGGTGGGGATGGCCTGGAGCGGGCGCGAGTCGTCGCCGTCGTACTCGATCGTGGTGACCGGGGCATCGAGCACGGCGCTGGCGGGAGGGGTCAAGGCGTTCTCCAGGCTGGGGGTGCGGGGATTACGGAATCGTAACCTACGGCTCCGTAGGTTGGAAGAGGTCCGCGCCCGTTTTGTCGGACCCCGCTGGGAGGCTAGGTCGAGGGTCGAACCGGTACGACGTGGAGGTTCGGCGTGGGTAGGCACCGTACGGCGGAAGAGAAGATCGCGCTCGGCGAGCAGGCACGGACGATGCGGGCCGCAGGCAGGTCCCGGCGCGAGATCCAGGTGGAGCTCGGCATCGGCGACGACCTGGCGAAGGCACTCTTGCGAGGGACGCGGCTGCCTGAGTCGCTGCGGCGGCCGCAGGCGAAGGACGATCACCGCGAGGCCGCCATCGCACTGCGTCAGGCCGGGCGGACGTACGACGAGATCGTGGACGAGCTCGGGGTCAGCAAGGGCTCCCTGTCGCTCTGGCTGCGGGATCTGCCGCATCCCACCGAGGAGCAGCGCGAGGTCATTCACCAGGCCGAGGCGCCGGCCAAATCGGCACAGCTGTCGCTTCTGGACCCCGGGTTGCGCGGCGACCGCATCGCGCTGGCGCGGCAGATGCGCCAGGACGGGCTGCTGCTCCGCGAGATCGCTGAGGAGTTCTCGGTGTCGATGAAGACAGCCTGCCTGTGGTGCACCGGCATCCCTGTCCCGCCGCGAGCGCGACACGGAGGTGACCGCGAGCACGTCCGCATGATGAGCCGCAAGCGGTGGGACGGCTTTCTCGTCGAGCGGGATGAGGAACGTACGGCGATCAAAGCCGACGCTGCGCATCGCGTGGGCGTGCTGAGCGACCGTGAGCTCGACCTGGTCGCGGCCACGGCGTACTGGTGCGAAGGCGCGAAGGACAAGCCGTACGACCGACGGGAGTCAGTCATCCTCATCAACAGCGACCCATCGGTGATCTCGGTCTGGCTCGAGTGGCTGCTCCGGCGCGGCTATGGCCGCGATCGGCTGCGACTCAACGTCGCGATCCATGAGTCAGCGGACCTTGCTGCCGCGACCCGGTTCTGGGCCGATCTGGCGGGCGTAGACCCGAGCTACCTCGGCAAGCCGGTCCTCAAGCGGCACAACCCGAAGACCGTGCGCAAGAACACGGGCGAGTCCTACGTGGGTTGTCTCGTCGTTCGGGTTCTTCAGGGTCGGCAGCTCTACCAGGAGCTCGAAGGGATGTGGAGGGGAATCACCTCGGGCGCGTTCCCGCTCCCCGGGCGCATGGCATCCTGAGCGCACCTTCGGCTGTGGGGTAACGGCAACCTGCTGGCTTTTGGCGCCATGCGATCCTGGTTCAAATCCAGGCAGCCGAGCCCACGCTGTTGCGTCCTGGGGTTTCCCCCGCCTCGGAGCCGGCCCGGTAGGCTCGGCGTTGCCGGGTTCTCCGGCAGCCGGCACCGCCTGAGGAGCGAGTCGTGAGCGCGCGCCCTGCCGCCGTCGTGATCCTGGCCGCAGGCGAGGGCACCCGGATGCGCAGCGCCACCGCGAAGGTCCTGCACGAGCTCGGCGGCCGCAGCATGCTCGGCCACGTCGTCGCCGCCGCCCGCGCGCTCGACCCCCATCACCTGATCGTCGTCGTCGGCCACGGACGGGACCAGGTCACCGCGCACCTGGCCGAGCTCGACCCGCAGGCGATCGCCGTCGTCCAGGCCGAGCAGAACGGCACCGGCCACGCGGTGCGCATCGCCCTCGACGGGCTCGACCACCTCGAGGGCACCGTCGTGGTGCTCCCGGGTGACGCGCCGCTCGTCACGCCCGCCGCCCTGCAGGCGCTCGTCGCCCAGCACGTCGGGACTGCGGCGGCCACGACCCTGCTGACCGCCCGCTACCCCGACCCGACCGGCTACGGCCGCGTCGTCCGCAACGGGCCCGACGTCCTCCGCGTCGTCGAGCACAAGGACGCCGATGCCGACGTGCTGCGCATCCAGGAGATCGCGACCGGCCACTACGCCTTCGCTGCGGGCCCGCTGCGCGAGGCCCTCGGCAAGCTCTCCACCGACAACGCCCAGGGCGAGGAGTACCTCCCCGACGTCGTGCGCCTGCACCAGGAGGCCGGTCTGACCGTCGGCGGCCGGATCGCCGACAACTGGGCCGAGACCGTGGGGGTCAACGACCGCGTCCAGCTCGCGCTGGCCGCCCGGATGCTCCGCGACCGCATCAACCGGCACCACATGCTGGCGGGGGTGGCGATCCTCGACCCCGAGACCACCTGGATCGACGCCGACGTGGTGCTCGAGCCCGACACGACGGTCCTGCCCAACACGCAGCTCAAAGGCACGACCGTCGTACGCCGGGGCGCGGTCGTCGGCCCCGACTGCACCCTGAGCAGCACGGAGGTCGGCGAGGCGGCCGTTGTTCGCCGTACGACGGCCGACGGCGCGGTCATCGGGCCGGAGGCCACCGTCGGGCCCTACAGCTACCTCCGTCCCGGGACCCGTCTCGGCCGGGGCGCCAAGGTCGGGGCGTACGTCGAGGTCAAGGCCAGCGACATCGGCGCCGGCAGCAAGGTGCCTCACCTGTCCTACGTCGGAGACGCGACGATCGGCGAGCGCAGCAACATCGGAGCGGGGACGATCGTCGTCAACTACGACGGCCGCGAGAAGCACCGGACGAGAATCGGCGACGACGTCCGCGTGGGCAGCAACAACAGCCTGGTCGCACCTGTCACTATCGAAGACGGCGCCTACACCGGGGCGGATGCCGTGATCAGCAAGGACGTTCCGGCCGGTGCACTGGCGCTGTCGGAGAACACGCAGCGGATCATCGAGGGCTGGGTCGAGCGCAAGCGAGGGAAGAACAGCACATGAGCGGTCTCGAGATCCAGTCGCGCAAGAACCTCATGCTCTTCACGGGACGTGCCTACCCCGAGCTCGCCGCCGAGGTCGGTGTCGAGCTCGGTGTCGCGCCCGTGCCGACCAGCGCCTACGAGTTCGCCAACGGCGAGATCTTCGTGCGCTTCGAGGAGTCGGTCCGCGGCTGCGACGCCTTCGTCCTGCAGAGCCACGCGACACCGATCAACACGTGGGTCATGGAGCAGCTGCTCATGGTCGACGCCCTCAAGCGGGCGAGCGCCAAGCGCATCACCGTCGTCATGCCGTTCTACCCCTACGCCCGTCAGGACAAGAAGCACCGCGGTCGCGAGCCGATCAGCGCCCGCCTGATCGCCGACCTGTTCCTGACGGCCGGCGCCGACCGGCTGATGTCGGTCGACCTCCACACAGCTCAGATCCAGGGCTTCTTCGACGGTCCTGTCGATCACCTCTTCGCGCTGCCGCTGCTCGCCGACCACGTTCAGGAGAAGTGGGGCAACCAGGACCTCGTCGTCGTCTCCCCGGACGCCGGCCGGGTGCGCGTGGCCGAGCGGTGGACCGACCGGCTCGGCTGCGGCCTGGCGATCATCCACAAGCGGCGCGACCCCAACGACACCAACGAGGTCAAGGTCGGCGAGGTCGTCGGTGCGGTGGAGGGCAAGACCTGCATCCTCGTCGACGACATGATCGACACCGGCGGCACGATCACGAAGGCCGCCGACCTCCTGTTCGACAACGGCGCGGCCGACGTGGTCATCCTCGCCACCCACGGGGTGCTGTCGGGCCCGGCGATCGACCGGCTCAAGAACAGCCGCGCCACCGAGGTGGTCGTCACGAACTCGCTGCCGATCGAGGACGACCGCCGGTTCGACGGGCTCACGGTCCTGTCCATCGCGCCGCTCATCGCCCGCGCGATCCGCGAGGTCTTCGAGGACGGCTCGGTGACGAGCCTGTTCGACGGCGCGGCCTGACCCCGTCCGGTGATCCATGCCGGGGATGCACCGTCGTGGAACCGCCGCTGGCAGTGCACGGGCGGCGTTGATCAGGCGGTGAGGACCGGCGCCGGCTTCGGCCGGGTCGCGGTCGTCAGCACGACGCCCGCGAGGATGGCGCCGGCGCCGGCGAGCTGCACCGCCGTCGGGCTCTCGCCGAGGACGACCGCGGCGATGACGAGCGCCCCGAGGGGCTGCGCGAGCAGCAGGACGCTGGTCAGTGCGGCGGGCAGCCGCGGCAGCGAGCTCGAGATGAGCAGCCAGCCGCAGACCTGAGCGGTCAGCGCCAGCACCGCCAGCCAGAGCAGGGACGCGGGCCCGGGTACGGCCAGCTCCCCGAGCACGAGGCCGAACGCGCCGGCCGTGGTCGCCGCGGACATCGACATCCACATCAGGGGACCGGCGAGCCGTCGCAGGTCGCCGGCTCCCGAGCGCAGGACGAGCAGGAAGCACGCGTACGCCACCGACGTCCCGAGGCCGAGGACCACACCGAGGCGCGGGTCGCGACCGTAGGTCTCCCCGCCCATCGCGCCCGAGACGAGCGCGACTCCCAGCAGCAGCACCGGCACGGCGGCGAGCAGGCCCGGGTGCGGCTTCTCCCCGAGCAGCCACCAGGCGACGGCGGCGACGACGAGCACCTGCAGGTTGCCGAGCACGGTCGCGAGCCCGGCGCCGACCGCGTCGATCGTGTGGTGCCACAGCACGAGGTCGCACGCGAAGAAGATCCCGGCCAGGGCGGCGGTGCGGCGCGTACGGCCGGGAAGCGGTCCGCAGCGGCGGTCCTCGCGGCGCGACAGCAGGGCGAGCACAGGCACGGCCAGCAGGCAGCGGAAGACCGCCGCCGTCGCGGGCGGCACGTCCGCGAGCCGGACGAGCGGCCCGGAGAAGGCGATGCACATGGCCCCGA
>JAODNA010000233.1 GCA_025465135.1 Frankiales bacterium
GAACACGGTCTGGCTCTTGATCTCGCCAGTCGTGTTGTTGGTGAACTCCGCCGTGACGAACAGCGGAGCCGCGTACGTCATGTCCTTGTCCTTGCACTCCTCCACGGAGTACTTGGTCGGCTCGAACCGGTGGTCACGGAAGCTCAGCGACATCGAGCCGGAGAAGTCCTCGATCGGGGAGATCTCCTCGAAGATCTCCTCGAGGCCGGACCGGGTCGAGACGTCGTCGCGGCCCTCGTCGACGGCGGCGGCCACGCGGGCCGTCCAGACGTCGTTGCCGACGAGCCAGTCGAACGAGGAGACCTGCAGGTCGAGCAGGTTCGGGACCTCGAGGGGCTCGCGGATCTTCGCGAACGAGATGCGGGGGTTCTTGCTGGTCGTGCGGGTGGTGCTGGCGTTACTGCGGGCGGCCAAGAGGGGTCCTTCCGAGGGCAGCGCACTGCCGAAGCTGAAATCCCAGGCGGCGCACACACACTCGACCGGCCGCAACAGGCATACGGCCTGGGCGGTTATATGACGGGAGGCAGCGCAAACAGGCAGCCTAGCCTACGCCTGCCCATCCTGTCGAGATGGAGCCCTCGAAGGTCGGCAGTGCTGGCGCACAGAGTGACGATCACGGGTCTTCCCGTCAAGACCCCGTCCACACCGTTCCGGCTAGAAGACCTTGACCGCGGTCACCAGCCAGCCCTCGCCGCTGCGTACGAGCGTGATCCGGATCCGGCTGCGGTCGACGGTCGGCCCCGGCTGCCTGGCGCTGCGGATCTCCTGATCGACGGCCAGCAGCACGCTGGCCCGGTCGTTGGAGTAGGACTCGAGGCCGGCGCCGACCACCGTCCCGAGCGAGCGGCTCTGGGCCTTGACGATGCCTGGCTTGGCGGCGGCGATCGTCGTGGCGTACGACGCCCGGAAGGCCTTCGTGCCGTGCCGGGCGAAGCGCTGGAAGTCGGCGTCGACGCTCGAGTAGTCGTAGGTCGTGAGGTCGACGGCGTACTGCCGGGCGGCAGCCAGCGCGTCCTCCCGGTCCTGCGCGGCGCGGTGCCGGGTCAGGAACAGGCTGCCTGCCGCGGCCACCGCGGCGACCGCGAGCAGCACGACCAACCCGAAGGCGACGCGCCAGCCGCGCGACCGGGCGGTGGGGCGCGGCGGATGCCGCCCCTCGGTCAGAGCGCCTCCACGTTGGACACCAGCCAGTGGCCCCCGACCTTGGTCAGCGTCATGCGCACGCGGCTGAGGTCGACCTTCGGTCCCGGCGCGAGGCTGCTCGTCGTCACCTGGTTGACGTAGACGATCGTGACGACCGTCCTGGCCGACGCCCGCACGACACCCGCGGTCACGACCTCGGCCTTGACCACGGCCTTCTTCTCGGTGGCGACCGGCGTCACGACCTTGCTCGTCGTGTCGGCGTACTGCTTGCGGAACGTGCCGGTGGTGATGGCCCTGCCGGCGCTGAAGTCCTTGGGCAGGGTCCGGTAGTCGTAGCTGAAGAGCACCCGGGCGGCGTCGCGGCTCGTCTCCAGAGCGGCCCGACGGGCGTCCTCGGCTGCGCTGTGCTGGCGCACCTGGTGCCAGAGGAAGCCGTCGGCGACACCCATCAGGACGGTCATGAGGGCGAGCCCGACCATCGCGGCGACCAGCCCCGACCGGCGCCGCGACACCCGGGAGCCGTACGCCGGGAGCTCGTCGTCCCCGACCAGGCCGACCTCCGAGCCAGCCGTAGCTCCGACCGCCTCGGGCTCGGGCTCCGGCTCGGGCTCCGGCTCCGGCTCCGGCTCGGCGTCGTACACCGGTTCTGGTGCGGGCTCGTACGCCGGTTCGGGCGCGGGCTGCTCCTCGGGCCGCGCGTCGTACGCCGGCTCGGGCTGGGGCTCGGGATCGGGGACGGCGGGCCAGCCCTCTTCCTCCGCGTCCGTGAGGTCGCTCGTGTCGAGGGCCGGCGGCACGGCCTCGTGGGCCCGCGGCGGCTCGGAGGGCCAGCCGGTCTCGGAGACGCGACTCACGCCGCCACCGGGCTCCTCGGGAGTGGTCATCTCAGCCCACGAACTGCAGGGCGGAGGTGAGCCAGCGGCTGCCATGGCGTTCGAGGTCGAGCTGCATCCGGTAGGTGTTGGCGCGACCCGCCGGGACCGCCTTGTTCTTGACGTTGCTGTCGACGACGACGAGCACGGTCGCGGTGCTGTCGTCGCCCCGGACCAGTGCCGCGTCGATGACCCGGCCCTCGGCGACGACCGCGTTCTCGGTCAACACGGTCTTGAGGTCCTTGGACCGCTGCGCGAAGTCCTTCGCGAATCCGCCGGTCGCGCCGTCGAGGACCCGCTTGAGGTCGGCATCGATGTCCTGCCCGTCGATCGACGTCAGGTTGAGCGCCTCCTGGCGGGCCGCGCCGAGGGCAGCCGCGCGCGCGTCGTCGCGCTGCGTGGCGTCGCGCAGGCGGAGGGCACCGACGAGGGCGGCGGCGGCCAGCAGTGCGAGCAGCAGGACGCCGACCACCAGCCCGATGACCAGCCCGGTCTGCGACCGGCGCGCTGCCGGCGGGCCGGACGGGTCGACGTCGGACTCGGCAGAGTCGAAGCTCACGGTGCCAGCGGCCCGAGCAGCAGCAGCTGCCACGAGCTGGCGCCGAAGACCCGTGCGGCGCCCGCGCTGGACCCGATGGTGAGCCGCTGGCCGTCGGAGGTGATCACGTTGCCGGTCGCGGGGTCGTAGTCACCCAGCAGGACGGAGTCCGTGCCGTCGTTCGGGCCGACGCCGGTCGAACCGCTCGGCCGGACCGACGCGCCGGAGGCGGAGGACCGCGGCGGCACCGCGCTGTGCGTGTTGTTGGGGTAGGGCTTCTCCCCGGCCGGCCGCGGGGCGTTCTGGGCGCCACGGACGTCCTGGCCCGAGCTCGACGGCGAGGCGCAGTAGGCGTTCAGGTTGGGCGTCTTCAGCGTCAGATCGGCCGGGTCGCGCCGCTTGGTCGTGGCGTAGCCGCCGTTGGTGCACGGCGAGGGGTTGCCGGTCGTCGCCAGGCCGAAGTGCGTGGTGCCGTCGTCGGGGACCACGGTGAACCCGCCCGCGATGACGTTGGGGTAGGTCACCAGGATCTGGCGGATCGCCGGGAGGCGGATGGACTGCACCTGCGCGACCGTCACGAGGTTGTCGAGCAGGATCGGCAGCGCGGAGCGGTTGGTCTCGAGCAGGTCCGTGGTCTCGCGGGCGCTCTGCGTGCCGTTGGCGAACAGCCGCCGGAAGTCCGGGTCGCTCGCGCGCAGCTGACCGGTGAGGTCGGCAAGGTCGCGGTTGAAGCTCTGGAACTGGCCTGCCGTGTCCCGCTGCGTCGCGAGAACCGGGCGTCCGTCCTCGATCAGCTTCTTCGTCTGGGGCAGGTGCGCGGTCGCGGCCTCCGTGAGCTGGTCGCCGGCGTCGACGAGTCGCTGCAGGCTGTCGCTGGAGCCCTCGAAGGCCTTGCCGAGCTCGTCGAGCACCACCGTGACGTCACGCGTGTCGATGCTGGTCACGAACCGGTCGAGGTTCACCAGGAGCTGTGTGGGCGGGATCGGGATGCCGGTGTGAGCGCGGTCGATCACGTCGCCACCGGTGAGGTAGGGGCCGCTGTCGACCTGCGGCTGGAGGTCGACGTACTGCTCCCCGACGGCGGACCGGTTGCCGACGAACGCCTTGACGTCCTTGGGCACTTTCGTGCCGGGGCGCATCCGCAGACCCACGCGCACGCCGTCGGGCCGGAGTGTCAGCGAGACGACCTTGCCCTGGGGGACGCCGCGGTTGGTGACCTCGGCGCCCTTGAAGATGCCGCCGCTGTCGACGAAGTCGGCGGACACGACGTAGCCCTGGTCCTGGAAGAACCGGCCGAGCCCGGCGTAGCGCACCCCGGTGTAGCTCAGGCCGAGCACGGAGATCAGCCCGAACACGAGCAGCTGCAGCTTGGTCTGGCGGCTGATCACGACAGGCCTCCGAGCAGCAGGCTGAGCAGGTCGGTCGAGCCGCCATCAGCCAGGCCGGGCACCTTCGGCAGCAGCGAGGTACCCGGAACGGGTGCGGGCAGCTTCGGCAGCACGGTGGGGAGCGGCACCGGGAGCGGCGGCAGCGACGGGAGGGCGGAGGCCACCGGGCCGGGGATGATGCCGGTGTTGCCTGCGGCGCCGAGCAGGTTGATGTCGGCGGTGGCGAACAGGTTGGCGTAGTCGCCCTTGATCCCCTCGTCGACGGTCTTGGGGAACGGGTAGGTCGTCAGCAGCTCGAGGGAGTCGGGCAGGTCCTTCCCGGCCCGGTTGAGCTGCGTGAGGATCGGCTCGAGCGCGCGCAGGTCGGCGGTGGTGTTCTGCTGCGAGGCGTGGATGACGCGGACCGCGACGGTGCCGAGCCGGTTCAGGCCGGTCAGCACCTGCGTCAGCTGCGCGCGCTGGTCGGCGAGCACGGAGACGCCGGCCGGGATGTCGCGCAGGCCGACCGCGAGGGTCTCCCGTTGCGCGGCGAGCCGGCCGGTCAGCTTGTCGAGGCCGTCGAGCGCCCGGACGATGTCGGCCTTCTGCTTGTCGAGTCCGCCGATGAACGTGTTCAGCTGGACCAGCAGGTCACGGACGTTCGTCTCACGGCCCTTGAGGGCGGCGACGAGCTCGCGGTTGATGGTCTGCAGCTGCTCGAGACTGCCGCCGTTCAGGACGAGTGACAGTGCCGCCAGCACCTCTTCGACGTCCGCGTTGCGCGTCGTGCGGTCGAGCCCGATCGTCGCGCCGTCGCGCAGCCGCGTCGGGTCGGGTGCCTCGGTGGTGGGCGGGTCGAGGCTGACGAACTTCTCACCGAGCAGGGAGGTCTGCCGCAGGCTGGCGTGGGCGTTGGCGGGCAGCACGACGTCCTTGCGGACCCGGACCCGGACCCGGGCCGAGTAGGTGCTCCCGGACCCGACCTCGATGGAGGTGACGCTCCCGACCGCGACATCGTTGACCTTCACGGCCGACTG
>JAODNA010000234.1 GCA_025465135.1 Frankiales bacterium
CCGCGCTGCCCGGCGCGCCACCGACGACACCGCCGCCGGTACCACCGACAGTCCCTGCGGCGGCCGTGCCGGGCGCCCCGACGGTGGGTGCCCCGGGCGCGCCGAAGTTGCCCGCACCGGCGAGCGAGTCGCTGGCCTTGTTGCCGACGGACGGGACGAGCAGGATGACGAGGAGCTGGACCACGGCGATCGCCCCGAGCGGGGCGAACTTGCCGAGCATGGACGTGCGGGTCACAGGGAGCCTCCGGGGGTGCGCTGTGAGCTGGTTCACAACCTGCACACAGAGTGCAGGTCTCAGCCGCGTTTCGCTAGGGAGGTTCGCGGATTTCGTCCCGATTCAGATGAGCCGCCGGGCGGTCGCCCAGCGCGTGAGCTCCCGGCGGTTGGACAGCTGGAGCTTCCTCAGCACCGAGGAAACGTGCGTCTCCACGGTCTTGCCCGAGATGAAGAGCTCTTTGGCGACCTCTTTGTAGGCGTATCCGCGGGCGATGAGCCGGAGCACCTCCCCCTCACGGGCGGTGAGAAGATCCAGCTCCTCGTCGACGACGGGCGCGTCGCCCACCGCGAAGGCGTCGAGGACGAAGCCGGCGAGCTTGGGCGAGAAGACGGCATCGCCCTCCGCCACGCGCCGTACGGCGTCAGCGAGCTCCGCGCCGGAGATGCTCTTGGTGACGTAGCCGCGGGCGCCGGCTCGGATGACCCCGATGACGTCCTCCGCGGCGTCGCTCACCGACAGCGCGAGGAAGCGCGTCGACGGCGCGTCTCCCGCGACGGCCGTGAGGACCGCGATGCCGCCGCCGTCGGGCATGTGCACGTCGAGCAGTACGACGTCGGGCTGGGTGCTGCGGACGAGCGCGATCGCCTCCGCGACCGTCTCGGCCTCCCCGACGAGATCGACCGCATCGCCGAGCTCGGCCCGGACCCCGGAGCGGAAGAGCCGGTGGTCGTCGACGAGCACGACGCGGGGACGGGGGTCAGTCATGCGGCGCCTCCAGGCGGACCTCGGTGCCCTCGCCGGGCGCGCTGCGCAC
Source organism: Frankiales bacterium (assembly GCA_025465135.1). Lineage (GTDB taxonomy): Bacteria > Actinomycetota > Actinomycetes > Mycobacteriales > SCTD01 > RYN-124. The sequence continues at coordinate 1,032 of JAODNA010000234.1, forward strand.
CTCGGCGGACCCGCCGTTGCGCTCCATCCGGCCGAAGACGGACTGAGCGAGCCCGAGCCGGTCGGCCGGGACCAGAGCCGGGTCGAAGCCGGCACCGCGGTCGCGGACGAAGACCAGCAGCCGGGTCGGCTCGACCTCGGCGTAGACCTGCATCTGCGCGACCCCGGAGTGCTTCGCGGCGTTGACCATGGCCTCGCGCGCCGCTGCCACCAGCGCGCCGACCTTGGCGTCGGCAGCGCAGTCGCCCACGACGACCACGTCGATCGCGACCCGATGGGCTTCCTCGACCTCGGCGGCCACCCGTTCGAGCTCGGCGGCGAACTGACCCCCGGACCCCCCGGCGGGGCGGTACAGCCAGCCCCGGAGCTCCCGCTCCTGCCCGCGGGCCAGCCGGGCGACCTCCCGCGGGTCGTCCGCGGCCTTCTGGATCAGCGCAAGGGTCTGCAGCACCGAGTCGTGCAGGTGCGCGGCCACCTCGGCCCGCTCCTGGGACCGGATCCGCTCCCGCCGCTCGTCGCGGAGGTCGGCCGTCATGCGCAGCCAGAACGGCGCCGTGAGGACTGCCAGCCCGGCCACGACCACGATCGTGGAGACGAGCCCCTGCCGGGCGGCGCCGAGCTGCCCCCGGGTGGCAAGGAACCCGGCCAGGCCGGCAGCCAGCAGGAGCGCTCCGGCCAGGGTCCGCGTCAGCCCCCGGGGACCGGTCGCGGAGGCACGCCACCTCGAGCGCTGCGACGCATCCGCCTGCCGCCAGACCATGGCGAGCCCGGCAAGGGCGAGCGCCACCGGCACCAGGGAGGAGGAGCCGGAGACGATCCCGAGGGAGTTCAGCAGCAGCAGACCGCCGGCCGCGAGGACCCCCAGCGCGACCATCTGACCGCGGCCTTCGCTGCCCTCGCGCCCGGCGTCGTCGCGCTGCGGCACGAACACCCAGAACGCGGCGTACATGACCACGCCCGCCCCGCCGGCGAGGGTCAGCGCGGCGAAGGCGATCCGCAGGACCACCGGCGACAGGCCCAGGTGCTCTGCCAGGCCGGTGGCGACGCCGCCGAGAGCCCGGCCCTGCGTCGCCCGGTAGAACCGCCGGTGCAGGGCGGGAGCGGGCAGGGCAGCGGTCACCACCACAGCGTCACACGCGGGGACCGCCAGCGGCTCAGGGTCCGACCCGGGCGCGCCCCTGAGCCCAGGATCAGGGACGGGCCGGGGTGCATCCCCGATGCCGGCGGCCGGCTGCGGCAGCATCGTCGAGCCATGACCGAGACGACTGCAAGCACTGGTGACACCGCCCCCGGCCCCCTCGGGGCCTCCCGACCCCTCTACCGCGACCCCGACGACGACATGTTCGCCGGCGTCTGCGCCGCGCTCGCCCGCTACACCGACACCGATCCCGTCATCTGGCGGATCGTCACCGTCGTGCTCGCCGTCTTCGGCGGGACCGGCATCGCGCTCTACGTGCTCGGCTGGGTCCTCATCCCGAAGCTGGGCGCGGAGGGCTCGATCGCCCAGGGCTGGCTGCATCGCCGCGAGGGCCGCATGACCGCCAAGACGATCGGGCTGATCGCGATCGTCGCGATCGTCGTGATCGGTGGCCTCAGCGACGGCCACGGCTTCTGGGCAGCTGCCGTGCTGGCGCTGGTCGCCTACCTCGTCTACCGCGAGCGGGAGGGGCGACCGCTGCTTCCGTCGTACCCGCCGGTGGACACCGCGCCGCCGGCAGCCGCGGGCGAAGCCGCGTGGGTCGCACCCGCCGTGCCGGCGTGGACCTCACCGCCTCCGCCGCTCGTCCGAGTGCCGCGTGAGCGCTCCCGGCTGGGCCGCGTGACCCTCAGCCTGGCCGCCGTCGTCACCGGGGTCCTCGTCTGGGCCCACCTGGCCGGTGTCGGCGGCCTGTCGCCGGCCCGCATCACCGCGGTGGCCCTGCTCATCGTCGGCGGCGGCCTCGTCGTCGGCACCTGGTACGGCCGCGGTCGCTGGCTCATCGCCGTCGGCCTGCTGCTCTGCCTCGGGCTCGGCGCCGCGGCTGCCCTCGACGCGACCGGCGGCACCCTCCGCGGTGGGGTCGGCGACCGCACCTGGGTCGTCGGCGAGGGCCGCACCCAGCAGGGCTTCGCGCTCGGGGTCGGCGAGGCGACCCTCGACCTGACCGGGCTCCCGAGCGACGGCCCGCACGTCGTCGTGCACAGCAAGGTGAGCCTCGGCCACCTCGTCATCGTCGTCCCGGACGGCGTCGCGATCCGGGTCCATGCCAAGGCGAAGATCGGCGACATCACGGAGTTCGGGCACAGCCTGGTCAGCGGCAACGGCAACGTCGAGCGAACCCGCAGCTACGGACCCGCCGGCGACCCGCGCGTCGAGGTCGAGGCCACCGTCGGAACCGGCCAGATCGAGGTGCGGCATGGCTGAGCGCACCGGTCGTCACGCCCGCGACGCGGTGTCGCTCGTGATGGGCCTGTTCCTGATGGCGGTCGCCGGGCTCTTCCTCGTGGCCGACCTGACCGACCAGGGGACCGACCTGCGGTGGACCGGCCCGGCCGTGCTCATCGGGATCGGGGCCCTGGGTCTGGCAGCCTCCGCACGCCGCCGCCCCACGCACGAGGACGAGCCGTACGACGGCTGACCCGCTTGCCCCCCCGCCGCCGGCGGCGCGGAGTTGGATGGCCTCATGGCTACCTCTCCGGCCGTCGGCGGCGGTCGTTGGGTGACGGTGCCGCCCGAGCGACTCGAGCGCTGGCTCGCCGGCTTCGCCGAGCGGCACGGCGAGGTGTCGGAGACGACCGGGCCGGACGTCGTGCGCCTCACCGCGGCCGACGGCGCCGTTGCGGTGTGCGAGGTCCCGTTCCCGCCGCTCGCGGAGTCGCTGGTCGAGCACGTGCTCCGCCCGCGACACGTCGGCGTGCTGCTGGTTCGGCTCGGCGGCTACGCGGCCGGCATCTTCGAGGGCCGGGAGCTGGTGTCGTCGAAGGTGGGCAGCCGACAGGTCCACGGCCGGTCGGCCGCCGGGGGTCAGTCGCAGCAGCGCTTCGCCCGGCGGCGCGAGGGCCAGGCCCGGGTGGCCCTGGGCGCCGCCGCCGACAACGCAGTGCGGATCCTGCTGCCCGAGGCGCGCCGACTCGACGCGGTCGTGCTGGGAGGCGATCGCTCCGCCGTCGACGAGGTCCTCACCGACCGGCGGCTCCAACCGCTGCTGGACCTCGTCACCGGTCGGCTGCTCGACGTGCCCGACCCGCGGCTGAAGGTGCTGCAGCAGGCGCCGGACCTGTTCCGTGCGGTGCGGATCCACCTGGTCGAACCGGACTGACTGCTCCGCCTTACGCCATCCGGCGTAGCCGTCGTGGTGCGCCTTTCCTAGCCGTAGTCATACGTTCGGTCCGTTGTGTCCGGCTTGCTCCAGATCGTGCCTGGCCCGCGCCGATCCCTTGATCACGACCAAGGGGGAGCGGACATGAAGAACGCGACGCGATGGGTGGCAGCGGCCGCAACGGCCTTGGTGCTGGCGAGCGGTACGGCGTCCCACGCCGACACGGCGCCGACCCCCGCGTCCAGCCCGGCGCCCGCAGTCGGCTACTCGGCCACCGGCACCTGGCAGCTGCTGGCCCTGGTCAACAAGACCCGCAGGTCGATGGGGCTGCCGACCCTCGTCGTCGACAGCAAGCTCGCGGCGATCGCCCGGAGCCACACGGAGCGGATGGCATCCACGGGCAACCTCCAGCACAACGACGCGCTCTTCACGCCGGCCTCGCACCAGGCGCTCGGCATGAAGGCGCTCGGCGAGAACGTCGGCTGGAACTACACGGTCACCGCGCAGGACGACGCGTTCATGAAGAGCAGCGGCCACCACGCCAACATCGTGATGAAGGGGTTCCGCGTGGCGGGATTCGCGGTGGTGCGCGGGGCGGACGGCCGGATCTGGTCGACCGAGGACTTCGGGACTCCCGCCGGCTAGACGACGACTCCATGCCGCTGCGCCCAGAGCGCAGCCGACGTGCGGTCACTGACCCCGAGGACCGAGAAGACCCGGGTCAGGTGCGCTTTCACGGTCTTCTCGCTGATCTCGAGCCGTCGCGCGATCGACTTGTTGGGCAGACCCGCGGCGACGAGCGCCAGCACCTCTCGCTCCCGGGCGCTGAGCGCATCGCTCTGGGCCCGGCCGGCGCGCCGGTTCTGTGGCAGCAGCGCCTTCGCAGCCCGCGGCGACAGGGGCACATCACCCGCGGCGGCATCGCGGACGGCCCGCACGACGTCCTCCGGCTCCGCGTCCTTCAGCAGGTAGCCCACCGCGCCCGCCTCGAGCGCGTCGTGGATCCGCTCGTTCTCGCAGAACGACGTCAGCACGATGACGCGGGCCGACGGCAGGACAGCGAGCAGCGCGCGGGTGGCGGCGATGCCGTCCATGCGCTGCATCGACAGGTCCATCAGCACCACGTCCGGCTGGTGCTCCGTCGCCGCAGCCGCGGCCAGCTCGCCGTCGTCCACTGCTGCGACGACCTGCATGTCGTCGGTGCCGCCGAGCAGCTCGGTGAGTCCGTGGCGGACGAGCGGATGGTCGTCGACGAGCAGGACCTTGATCATGCGTTCACCTCGGTGCGATAGGGCAGCTCCATCATCAGTGTCGTTCCTCCGCCGGTCGCCGGCCCGACGGTCAGAGTCCCGTCGTGCTCGGCCAGAAGCGCGCGCAGCAGCTCGAGCCCGACGCTGCCCCGACGGCGCGCACCCGACGCGGCCGGGTCGAAGCCGCGGCCGTCGTCGGAGATCTCGAGCTCGAGACGCCCGTGGTCGTGGCGCAGGCACAGGCGGACGCGGGTCGCCTCCGCGTGGCGCACGACGTTGCGAACGCCCTCCTGCGCGACCCGGTAGACGAGGCTCTCGGTCGACTCGTCCAGCTCGATGTCGGGTGGCACCTCGACGTGCGCGGAGATGCCGCGCCCTTCGAGCGTCGATGCGAGATCGCTCAGCGATGCGCCGAGCCCCTGCTCGTGCAGCGCAGGAGGTGTGATCGTCACGACGAGACTGCGCAGCTCGCGGACCCAGCGGCGCAGCTCGACCGCGGTGTGGCTCGCGGTGTCCGCGAGCGGGCCCGCACCGTTCGCCCGGGCCTTGTCCGCGACGGCGCTGAGCGTGTACGACGCGCCGGCCAGGCCTTGCACGACGCCATCGTGAAGGTCCGCCGCGATCCGTCGGCGCTCCTTGTCGGCCGCCCCGAGGGAGGAGAGCAGCAGCTGCTCGCGCTGCTCCTGCGCGGCCCGCAGCCGCGTCGCCATCCGATAGGCGAGCGGGGCCTGCACCAGGTAGAGCAGGACCAGACCACCGAGGAGAACCGGCAGGGATGCGGACCACATCCGGCGACTCGACGTCGTGATGCCGCCGTACGGCTGGTAGGTCTCGAACAGGAGCGGACGGCCGCTCGGCGTGCGCACGCCGAGGTAGACCTGCAGCAGCTTGCCGAAGGACCGCTCGTCGCGGTTCTCCTTCTCCTTCAGGTCGGTCACCTCCGACACGGTGTGCCGGGTCGAGTGCAGCGCTGCCAGCTCCGTCGGCGGCAGCGGGAAGCGCTGCCCCACGAGCGCGCGGTCATCGGAGTAGACGATCAAGCCCGAGGCGTCCCAGATCTTCACGCGGACGATGCGAGATCCGAGGACGCGCTCGCGCACGACTCTGTCCAGAGCGTCGTACGACGTCCCAGGCGCGAGCGCGGCGTCGGTCAGCACCGGACCGACCACAGCCTGAGCCTCGAGCTCGGTGAGGTTGCGCGCGTCGCGGATCGCCTCGCGGACCGCGGTACGGCGCTGGGCGAGGGCGAGAAAGAGGCCGATGACGACGAGGACCACGAGTCCCGCGACGAGGAAGCCTGCGACGGCAGCCGGGACCGAGCTGTGCCGGTTGGCACGGACACGAGCCACGACGCGCTCCTCAGGTGATCTGGGGGGATCTGCGTCCACCCTCCCCCGCCAGGAGGTCCGGCGACCAGGGAACGGACGTCTTAGGACCATCGGATGATGGCAATTCGCCCGGTCTACGGGCAGGCTGCGCTCCGAGGAGAGGAACGCGATGCCTACGCAGATCCACGGCCTGCCGGCACATGTCCTGCTCATCCACGTCGTCATCGTGCTGGTGCCGGTCGCGGCGATGGTGCTCGTCGCGCAGGCCTGGTCCCGCGTCGTACGGCGCTGGGCCGGGATCGGCGGGCCGCTGCTCTGCTTCGGTGCGCTGGTGATGGTGCCGGTGACCACGAGCGCCGGCAAGTGGCTCCGCGACCACCTCAACCCTCAGCTCGCCGCGACCGAGCCTGTTCGCCGGCACGCGCACCTCGGCGGCCAGCTCCTCCCGTGGGTGATCGGCATGCTCGTGCTCTCCGTCGCCGTGTTCGTGCTCGGCCGACGTAGCGAGGAGGCCGGGCAGCCCGTCGTGCTCGCGCCGACGGCCGGGATGGCACGGGTGCAGGTGCTCGTTGCCGTGATCGCCACCGTGGTCGCGGTGGGCTCTGTCGTTCAGACGTATCGGATCGGCGACTCCGGGGCGCAAGCCGTATGGAAGGGAACCGTGGTGAGCAAGTGACGACGCTCGATCGGCGGGCACTGCTGCGCGCCGCCTGCGCCGGCTGCGCGGCCGTGGGGCTGGCTGCCTGCGGGGGCGGCTCCAGCCCCAGCACCTCGGCGGCCGGCGGCTCGCCCGCTGCCGGATCAGCCGGTCCTGCCTCCCCGTCAGCGGCGGCGGGTGGGGCGATCGCCAAGCTCGCCGACATACCGGTGGGCGGCTCGAAGGCCGCCAGGGGCCCCAACGGCGAGAAGCTGCTGCTGTCCAGGCCGACCGCGACGACGGTTGCGGCGTTCAGTGCGATCTGCACGCACCAGCAGTGCATCGTGGAGCCCGACGGCAAGCAGCTGGCCTGCCCGTGTCACGGCTCCGTCTACGACGCCTTCACCGGCAAGAACATCAGCGGACCTGCGCCGTCGCCTCTGCATCCGTTCGCCGTGAAGGTCTCGGGTGGGGACGTCGTCGCGGCCTAGCTGCAGCCCGGGTGGGCCACGGTCGAGTCCTGCAGCGTGATCAGCTGGCAGTAGGTCTTCTTCGAGACCAGCCACGTGCCGCCGGCCTTGACGGCCTCTCCCATCGACCCGCCGAGGAGCACCACGCCGCCCTTGCCCGTCAGGTCATAGGTCACGGCAGCCGTCGTACCTGTCACGACCACATCGGTGACCTTCGCGACCAGGAACGCGTTGCTGGGGTCCTTGGCCGACGCGGTCAGCTCGGCGCGGAATTTCGCGCCGTCCTCGAGCAGCGCGATGTGGCTGTCGACCGGCCCGCCCGCGGTGAAGAACGCCTCCCACGCTTGGGTGATGGCGGCCTTGTCGGACGCGCCGGCATCGACCGACGGCGACGGGCTCGCCGGCGGCGCGGCAGTCCCGCCGCTGGATCCTCCGCACCCCGCCAGAGCGAGGGCGACAGCGAGAACGGCGACGCAGCGGCGCAACGACATGAGGTCTCCCGGGTAGGGGTCGAGCCTGTCGTGCCGACGGGCGCCCCCGTCAAGATCCGCAGGAAGGGCGCCCGTCTAGTGCGATCAGACCAGCGGACCCGCAGCCCGACGGCGGCGCCGGTAGTGCAGGCCGCCCAGCAGGGCCGCGCCGAGGAGCGGCAGGAGCGCGGCGACCGGCACCTCGGGAACACTGGGATCAGCGGCAGCGCCGGCAACGAAGACGCAGGTTGCCGGAGCCGCAGCGCTGTCGGCGGTAGCAGTGACGCCCGCCTCGCGCTGGCTCAGCGCGTTGATGTCGCTGATCGCCGACCCGTTCGCCAGGGTGAGACCGGGCTGCGCCGCGGCGTAGGCGGCGGCGGGCAGCTCGATCGTGATCGCGTTCTTCGCGTTGTCGAACGACCCGTTGAGGTCGCCGAGCGAGGACGCGTTGACCCCCACGACGTCCCAGTAGAAGCTCGCCGCGCCGGTGTTGTCGCGACCGCTGTTCAGCTCGTACACGGTGTTGTTGAGCTTGAACCGCAGCCGGAAGAACTCCGACGACCCGGGCGTCGCTGCGAGATCAGCCACGTGCACCACACCGACGAGAGTGCTGTCGGCCTGGTTCCAGGTGAGACCACCGTCGACGATGTCGAGGTCGGCCTGGTTCGCAGCGGGCTGCCCGTGGTCGAACAGCACGACCTGGGTCGCATCACCGGGGGCGTCGGTCAGCTGCGGCGACACGCAGTTGGGAACGATGACGCCGCCGGTGGTGCCGCCTCCGGGGGCACACGTCCCGGCGAGGGCGATACCAGTGAGGCTGGTGCCACCGCACTGCCGCGTGTACATCACGTCTGCCGTGTCGAGCTGCCGCGCGTCACTCGCGAAGGCGATGTTCGGGCGGCCGCTGCTGTCGACAGCGACGTCGAAGAAGTCGAGCAGGGTGCGCGTGCCGGCAGCGCAGTTCAGGCCGACGTTGCAGATGGGCCCCTTGTGGATCAGCCCGGAGATGTCCGAGGCCGTCCACGTCGGACTGGCCGTGTTGCCGTCCGTGCTCTGCGCGTAGTTGACGTTCCACACGTTCAGGCAGTTGTCGCTCACCGAGGCGTTGCTGGTCGTCCCGGCCCCCGGGCATGCGCTGCCCTGGAGCTGGGAGCCGTACCAGGCCACGCCGACGTTGCCGTCCGTGCCGGCCGCGAGCCACGGGAAGACGTTGGCGTTGCCCGTTCCGGCGTCGACTGCCTGCGGGGTCGCCCACGTGGCGGCGGAGTGCTTCGAGGTGGAGTGCAGGACGAAGATGCGGCTCTTGGAGTAGAGGTCGCCACCCACCGCGCTGGCCGGTCGGGTGACCGCGCCGGTGAACGCGGCGTAGAGCGTGCCGTCCTGCCCCATCGTCAGGGCCGGGAAGTCGTTGGAGAGGTTGTCGGTCGGCGGGGCCACGAACGCCTGGTACGTGGTCCACGAGATCGGTGATGGGGTACCGGCCGCGGTCGTGCACGCGCCGCTGGGGCAGGGGTCGCCCTCGGAGATGAAGAGGGCGTGCTCGGCGAACACGGACTCGCCGTCGACCGGGGCGAGGAACGGGATGTAGAGGTGGTGGTTCGTCGGGTCGACGACGAGCGCACCGAAGTGGTTGCTGCCGTCGAGGACGCTGATGCTCACGGCCGACGAGAGCGCCTTGCGGTTCTTCGTCGGGTCAATCGCGGGGGTGTTCTGGACGTACTGGTAACCACCGTCGGTGGAGACGCTGACCGCGATGTTGGCCACGCTGTCGTGGACCGTGAGGTAGTGCCGGCCGAGACCCGGGTCGGCTGCCTGCCACTGCCGGTCGACGTTGAACATCTGCTGGCTGGCCGGGTTGGCGACCGTCTTGAACGTCGCGCCGCCGTCGGTGGTGACGTTGGACGTGAGGTTGGCCAGGGTGAGGCTCGTGACGGACACGTCGTCGAAGGGCCCGGCGGTCGGTGTGGAGGAGATGTCGCAGTCGCCGCCACCGACCGAGCTGTGATCGGTGTCGATGGTGCCGCGGTAGTCGTAGGCCTTGCCGTCCGGCCCGACTGTGTCCGGGTGGACGTACCAGAAGGGGCAGCCGCCCGTCTCGACGCCGACCGGAGCGCTGACGTAGACGTTGTCGTGGCTGTCGACGTGGATCGACGGCTCCGAGCCGTTGGTCGTCGCGTTCGTCCCGTCGTTCAGCGCGAACGGCGCAGAGAAGGTCGCCGCGGTGCCGGTGGCAGCGGAGGCCGGGCTCAACCCCGAAGCGACGGTCGGCCCGGTCGCGAGGGCGAGAACGAGAAGGGGCAGGGCGAGATGGCGAGCGCGCATGGGGGGAGGACTCCGGTCCTGGTCTGCTGGGGTTCGGCCAGCATGACCGAATCGCCCCCTTCGTGCTACGGAGGTGTCACACCTAAATCCGGACATTCGTGACGGCGGTCCCGGCCCGACGACGCCGGCGCATCACCAGTGCCAGGAGCGCGACACCGACGAGCGGGAGCAGTACGACGAACGGCGACTCCGGCACCGAGGTCGTCGCGTCCACGGCGGTGTTGTAGGCCGGAAGGGCGTCCGCGATCTGCGGGAGGTCACTCGCGTTGGCGAGCTGTGGAGCGACCGGTGCGGTCGGCAGCGCGTGGGTGAGGGCATACGACGTGACGCTGTAGAGGGTGTCGGCCGCACCCGGTGAGCCCACCGCGGCTGCGGGCACGACGATCCGGATCGTGTTGCTCGTGGCGTCGACCGAGCCGGTCTGCAAGGGGGTGGCCGCTGGGTAGTAGGCCGCCTTCACGGACGTCCCCGCAACGACCGGGGCGGCTGGACCCGCGAAGTACCGCCACTGGCCGCCCTCGGTCTCGGCGCCCACGGCGTAGATGCCGTGGTTGTAGACGAAGCGCGTCAGGTAGGTCGCGACCGGCAGCGCGGGCGGCGTGACGGCGAGGACGGGATCGAGCTTCTTCACACGCAGCGTCACCACCAGGTTGCCGGTGGCATCGCGCTCCAGGGAGCTGCCGAGCAGCTTCAGCGCGTCGTTGTCCGGTCCTGGCTGCCCGGTGCCCGGTAGCGCGAGCGGCACCGGGTTGCTGTGGTCGGTCACGGTGACGGCGTTCGTCGGCACCGCCAGCGGCGGTACGTCGCCGCCGTAGAGGCTCGGGCCGGTCGCCTGCCGCACCAGGTGCGCGAACGACGGTGCGGCCAAGCCGTTGGCGGCCTCGTGACCGAGCTGGTTGTCGCCGTCGGCGAAGCTGATGACCGCCCGGCCGTCCTTGTCGAGCGACATGGTGAAGAAGTCGCCCAGCTGACGGTCGCCGGCCGGCCCGGTGTTGGTCGTGCAGCTGAGTCCGGACAGGCATACCGGCTCGAGGTGCACCGGGCGATCGGACATCGTCACGTGCGTCTGGACGGGTGCCGCTGTGTCCGCGCCGAAGATCTGGTCCATGTGGAGCAGCCAGGGACCGTTGTTGGTCGTGGGCGCCTTTGGATCGTTGGAGCCGTAGTAGGCGATGTCGATCTTGCCGTCCTCGCCGGCGACGATCGTCGGCATCACCGTCGTCGCGATCGGTGCCTGGCTGACCAGCACGGGTGCGCTCCACGTCTGCCCGAAGTCCTTCGAGTAGACGTAACGGACCTTGTAGTCGCTGCTGTCGGTCCAGGTCAGGTAGACGTTGCCGGCGCGGTCGACGGCCGCCATCGGGAACAGGACCGGCGTCGCGGTCGACGCCTTCGGTGACTCGTCGACCTTCGTGGTGCTGTCACCCGGGCGGATCCGGACGAGGCGCATGCCGCCGTTGGTGTTGGACTGCGGCATGTAGGTCGTGCCGTAGCCAGGGCTGGCCGGCCAGTTGTCGGTGACGGGTGGGCCGCCGGTGGAGGTGTCGGTCACGCACGGCGCGGCGACTGCGCCCTGCCGCACGCAGAGGCTGGCGAACTGCACCTGCGCCAGGCCCGCCGTTCCGGGCGCGCTCGGCAGCGGCGCCGTCTTGATGAACTCCCCCGCCGTCCCGAGGGTGTCGCGGTAGAGGTAGATCTCCACGTTGTTCTTGAGGTCGGTCGACAGCCACTGCCGGTCGGCGAAGAAGTTGACGCCGTCGCCGAAGTTCGCGACGCAGTTGCTCGTCCAGCTGTTGCCGTGGTCGGCGCTGACGCGCGCCGGCACCTCAGGGAGCACCCCGAGGTCGAGCATCCACACGTCGCCGGGGTTGCGTCCTGTGGCAAGTGCGCTGTCGCCGCCACCGGTGCACGGGTCGATCTTCCCGCCGCCGGGGGCGAGCGACAGGGTGTTGAAGGTGCTGCCGCCGTCGAGGCTCCGCTGCAGGAACGACTGGGTCGTCGTGAAGCCCCAGATCTGGCTCTCGTAGACCGTGCCATCCACGGCAAGCGCGTTGGTCGGCTCCGTCCCGGTGCGGAAGGGGTCGGCCACGGTCTGCCGCGTCGGCGTGATGGTGCTGCCTTCCGCGCCAGCCATGGCCGGCAGGGCGAGCGCGGTTGCGAAGGAGAGGGCAGCGAGCAGCGCGGCGCGCCGATGAGCAGACATCTGGAGATCCCCCCGAGCGCCGGCTCGGCGCCGGCAGGCCGCGCCAGGCTGGGTGAACCGGCGCAAGGGGCAGGATGCACCACCTTGGCGGAGTTTGTCGCCCTAGGTCTGCCCGGTGCCGCTCGTGTTGCGGCGACCTGTCACTCCCACTCGATGGTGCCGGGAGGCTTGCTGGTGACGTCGAGGACGACGCGGTTGATCTCGCGGACCTCGTTGGTGATGCGCGTCGAGATCGTCGCCAGCACGTCGTACGGCACACGCGCCCAGTCGGCTGTCATCGCGTCCTCGGATGCGACCGGTCGGAGCACGACGGGATGGCCGTAGGTACGACCGTCGCCCTGTACGCCGACCGACCTCACGTCGGCCAGCAGTACGACGGGGCACTGCCAGATGTCTCGGTCGAGACCTGCCTTCGTCAGCTCTTCGCGCGCGATGGCATCGGCCTCGCGGAGGAGGTCGAGCCGGTCCTGCGTGACCTCGCCGATGATGCGGATCCCGAGGCCCGGTCCGGGGAAGGGCTGGCGCCAGACGATGGCCTCCGGAAGGCCGAGCTCGATCCCGACCCGCCGTACCTCGTCCTTGAACAGCGTGCGCAGCGGCTCGATCAGCGCGAACTGCAGGTCGTCGGGCAGACCACCGACGTTGTGGTGGCTCTTGATGTTGGCCGCACCCTCACCGCCCCCGGACTCGACGACGTCGGGGTAGAGCGTGCCCTGGACGAGGAAGTCGATCGGCTCGTGCGCCGAGACCTCACGGGCGGCCTCCTCGAAGACGCGGATGAACTCCCGCCCGATCGCCTTGCGCTTGTCCTCCGGGTCGATCACACCGGCGAGCGCGTCGAGGAAGCGCTTCGACGCATCGGCGACGTGCAGCTGCACACCGGTCGAGGCGACGAAGTCCTCCTCGACCTGCTCCGCCTCCCCCTTGCGCAGCAGGCCGTGGTCGACGAAGACGCACGTCAGCTGGTCACCTATCGCGCGCTGCACGAGAGCTGCAGCAACGGCAGAGTCGACGCCGCCGGACAGGCCGCACAGCACGCGCTTGTCACCGACCTGGGCGCGGATCCGCTCGACCTGCTCCTCGACGATGTTGGTCATCGTCCACGTGGGCCGGCAGCCGGCCGCGTCGATCAGGAACTTCCGGAGCACCTCCTGGCCGTGCTCGGTGTGCATCACCTCGGGGTGGAACTGGACGCCGTACAGGCCGCGCTCGGGATCCTCGAACGCCGCGACGGGAGTGGCCGGCGTGGATGCCGTGACGAGGAAACCGGCCGGTGCCTCGGCGACGGCGTCGCCGTGTGACATCCAGACCGTCTGCTGCGCCGGCAGGCCGGCGAACAGCGTCCCGGGGCTGGTCACTGCCAGCGCGGTGCGGCCGTACTCCGCGGTGCCGGTCTGCGCGACGGTCCCGCCGAGCGCCCGCGCCATCGCCTGGTGGCCGTAGCAGATGCCGAACGTCGGCACGCCGGTCTCGAAGAAGCCGGCCGGGACCTGTGGCGCGTCGTCCGCGTAGACCGACGACGGGCCGCCGGACAGGATCACTGCCTTCGGCGCACGGGCCCGGATCTCGTCGGCGGTGATCGTGTGGGGCACGATCTCGGAGTAGACGTGGCACTCGCGGACGCGCCTGGCGATGAGCTGTGCGTACTGGGCGCCGAAGTCGACGACGAGGACTGTGTCCTGCTCGGGAGTCACCTTCGACAGCGTATTACGGCAGCATGCGCTCCGTGGACAACCTGGCCCGGCAACGCGCGGCGACCTTCCGCTTCTGGCGGGACGACGTCGCCGTGCGCCCGGCCGGCGACTGGGCCGACCTCGGCGGGGTCCAGGTCCACACGACCGGGCTGGCGCCGAGGCACTGGAACGGCGCCCACGTGGCGCGCCCCGTCGACCTCCGGCCGATGGTCCCCAAGATCGCGGCGTGGTTCGCCGAGCGTGACAAGCCCTGGGGCCTGCTGATTCCCGCGGAGCTCGGGCTGACGCCGCCGGGGCTGACCTACAGCGCCGACCAGCAGGTGATGCTGCGGGACCTCGTCGACCTGCCGAGCCTGGCGCTCCCCGACCGCATCGTGGTCACCGACCGCGCGCCGACGGCAGACGTGGCGCGGGTGCAGAGCGAAGCCTTCGGCGACCCGTACGACGTCACCCTGGCGTTCGTCACACCGGGCCTCGGACCGAAGGCTGCGCCCCCGCAGAACACCCTCACCGCGTACGACGGCGTCGAAGCGGTGGGTTGCGCGACCGTCGCCGTGATGGACGGCGTCGCGGGCATCTACGGCGTCGCTGTCCGCGATGCCTGGCGCCGACGAGGCATCGGGGCGGCGCTGACGGCCCTGTGCATGCACCGCGCCGTCGCCGACGGGTGCGACCTGGCCTACCTCAACCCGAGCCAGATCGGGCACCGCATGTACTCGCTGCTCGGCTTCGCCGACACCGAGCCCATGCGGATCTGGCTGCCGGACTGAGGAGCGCCCGCTAGGCCTTCGTGGTGGTGCTCGCGGCGGTGTACATGCCGGCGGCACCCGCGTAGGACACCTTGATGTTGCCCGCCGGGAGGCCCGACGCCTTCGCGACGCCCTTTGCGTCGGTCTTCGCGGTGACCGTCTTGCTGCCCGAGGCGAACGTCACCACCTGTCCGACGACTGGCTTCTTGTCGTCATCGGTCAGCGTCGCGGTGACAGCGCCCTTGGCACCGGTGGCCTTCAGCGCGGTCTTCTCGACCAGCACCGTGAACGGCACGGACGTGGTGAGCGCATCGCTCGCCAGAACCAGACTGCGCTTACCGGCCTTGTCCTTGATGACCAGGGCGCTCTTCGCGATGCCGTCGGCACCGGTGACTCCGGAGGCCGTCGATGCACCCACCGTGAAGCTCACGGTCTTGCCCGCGACCGGCGCGCCGGCGGCGTCGACGAGCTTGGCCGCCACGGCAGCGGTGTCGCCGTACTGCGCCTTCACGACCCCGACGTTGGACAGCGGGCTCGCAGCCGGTGCCGCCGCACCGAAGCACGCGTTGTCACCGACTGACCAGGTCAGCTTGCTCGTCGCGGGGGTTGTCGCGCCATCCGGGATGGCGTCAGCCGGGTTGGCGACCGCGAAGGCGTCTCCGTAGCTGCCGCCGTACACGCCGGAGAAGACCGCACCGGCAACCGGCGCCTTGCCGTACTTCTCGATGTCAGCGATCGGGAGGACAGCTGTGACGGTGCTCGTCTTGACGTCGAAGACGAACTTCAGGCCGGACGAGACGAAGCCAGTTCCGGCGCCGACGAACCGGTTCGGGTCGGTGGCGGAGCTCACGCCGTCGACCGCGAGCTGCGTGACATGGGCGACTTGGCCGGACTGCGCGAGCCCATCCTTGAGCGATGCCGCGGGGGCGTCCTTGTACGCCGACCCGGCCGCTGTGAAGTTGTGCTTGTTGAAGGTGAAGTTGACGTAGAAGCGGTGACCGTCGTGAACAGCCGGCCCCGCCGCGAGCTTGTCGAGCTTGAGGTAGGCGTACAGGTTCTTGTCGTCGCTGCCCAGGGTCATGCTCGTCAGGTCGAGATCCGGGTCGTTGGGCATGCCGGGCGCACTCGCGTTGAGCTTGATGCTCGCGTCGCCCTTGGGATCCTTCGCCAGAGAGCAGTCGGCGTTGGGCAGCTTCGAGGGGTCGCCGCCGCCCGCGACCGGCGGAGCCGGAGCCGGAGCCGGGGACACATCGGGCGACGGCACCGCGCTCGGCGCCGGCGCAGCGGCGACCGGGGCGGCCCCGCCGGCGCAGTCGGCACCCACGGTGAAGGTGAGCTTGGTCGGGGCGTCGTCGTAGAGGAAACCGGTCGACTGCACAGGGTTCGACAGGTAGTCCTGCGACTCAGCGACGAGAGCGGTTGCCGTCTTCCCCGAGGCGTCGCTGCCGAGAGCCTTGCTGAGCTCGGCCACCGTCCCGGTGATCGTCACGGTGTTGGTCTTGAGGTCGTAGACCGACTTCGCCGCACCGGACGTGCTGTCGGTGATGTTGTAGAAGCCGGAGTCGAAGCCGACCGGAGATGTCAGCGGGTCGCCCTGGCTCGCGCCGCGGTCGGTGTAGACCTGCATGGCCTTGCCGGCGAGTGTGAAGTTGACGTGGTACTCGTCGCCGAAGTCCGAAGCGGTGTCACCCAGCTTGGTGACCTTGATGGCGGCGACGACGTTGGCTCCGTCGTTGGTGAGCGACACCCCGACGATGTCCATCTGGTCGTCGCTGAGCGGCGGTACGGGCGCTTGCGCGGTGGTGGCGTCTCCCGCCGGGTCGGACCAGGAGGGGCAGGCACCGGCTGCGGGGGCGTCCTCCGCGAAGGCGACCGCCAGACCACCACCGATCAGGCTCGTGGCGAGAACTGCGCCCACGACGGCGCGGCGAGGGAGATGGCTCGTGGTCACGAAGGCTCCTGGTGGGCGGGGTACGCCGCAGAGGTCGACTGCTGGGGTGCAGGGAGATTCGACGCACCTGCTGGGGTTCCTGCGTGCGCGCCGGAAGATGTCGGCCGTGTCCGGTTCGGCGGGTCCCGGTTCCCCTAGACGACCGTGCGGGCGGTCGCGGTCTGCACGTAGCCCGCGCGGCCGGCATAGCGGATGTCGACGTGGGTGCCCGTGCGGATCGCGAGGGTCACCTGGCCGGATCCGTTGGTCGTGACGACAACGGACTTCCCGCTGTAGGCGACCGTCAGCTTCGCGCCCGCATACGGATGACGGACGGCGTCGTCGTCCGTCAGCGTGATCCTGAAGGTGCGGGTCGAGCCCGTCCCGGAGCTCTTCGTCGCGAGCTTCGAGATCTCGGCGAGCACGGTGACGTTCTGCCGCTTCTCCGCCTTGCCGGCGCCGGTGGTATCGCCGGCGTAGCGCACGACCAGCGTCCGGGTTCCTGCCTTGTCGATCACGACGGGCGCCAGCCGGACCTGGCCGGAGGTGTTGGTCGTGCCGGCCACGGCCTTGCCCGCTCCGACCTGCGCGGTGACGCGCTTGCCTGCCACCGGCTTGCCGCTGCTGTCCTTGAGGGTGGCCGTGACGGGCTCGGGGTCGCTCGTGCGTATGCGCGCCGGGGCCGACACGGCGATCGTCGCGGTCCCCGTGTCACTGCCGCCGGGCGCCGGACCCCCCGTCGGTGAGCCGGTCGGCGCCGGCGCTGCACCTCCGCAGGACGCGGCGGCGTAGGTCCAGGTCACGGTGCCGGTCGGCTTGGCGTCATCACCCTTGCGCTCCGGGCCCCCGTTGGCCACGACGGCGTAGGTCGACGCCGCGAGGGCACTGAGCTCGGCCCCTGCCGCCGGGACGCCGGCGAGCTTGCTCAGATCGGCGCTTGCCATCGCGACCTCGACGACGCTGGTCTTCTCGTCGTACGTCGCCTTGAGCGACGGCGCGGACGCGGTCATGTCGGTCCCGCCGACGGTGACGTAGAGGCCGTCACTGCTCATCAGGTCGCGCACGTTCCCGACGGTGAACGCCTTCTTGTTCACGGTGAAGTCGAACTCGAAGTCGTCGCCGGGGAACAGGTCCGGACCGGCGCTGAGCTTGGTGACCTTCGCCGAGAGCAGGAGCTGCGTGTCGTTGGCGCTGAAGCCGACGGTGACCAGGTCGAGGTCCTGGTCGGGCGACCCCGTGGAATCGGGCAGGGCGGTGTCGGCCGCCGGATCCTTGAACGAGCAGCCCGCAGTCGGATCAGCCGCGAACGCCGTCAGGCCGAACCCCGCGAGGCTCACGCACAGGGCGCCACCGAGGAGCACGCGGCGGGACGGCAGGGGCATGCGCACGAGGTTCTCCGGGAGCTCGAGGGCGGTTCGCTTCGACCGGTCAGGTCTTCGCCGCCGCGGACGTGCTTCCTGCCCGGAACGCCCGGCTTTCGGCGTACTAGGAACGGCCACCGGGCGCGCGCTGCAACGCCTTGCCCTCGGTGAGCAGGGCGGGCGCGACCATGACCTCGACCTTCTGGAACTCCTTGATCGAGGAGTAGCCGGTCATCGCCATCGCCCGGCGCAGCCCGCCGAACAGGTTGGTCGAGCCGTCATCGGTGCAGGCCGGCCCCAGCAGCACCTGCTCGAGCGTGCCGACCTGCTCGACCTTCAGCCGGGTCCCCCGCGGCAGGACCGGGTGATGCGACTGGTGACCCCAGTGCCAGCCGCGGCCGGGTGCTTCGGTCGCGCGCGCGAGCGGGCTGCCCATCATCACGGCGTCGGCCCCGCATGCGATCGCCTTGGCGATGTCACCACCGGTGCGCATGCCGCCGTCGGCGATGACGTGCACGTAGCGACCGCCGGACTCGTCGAGGTAGTCGCGCCGGGCCCCGGCCGCGTCGGCGATGGACGTCGCCATCGGTACGCCGATGCCGAGGACCGCGCGGGTCGTGTTGGCCTGCCCGGGGCCGACTCCGACGAGAATCCCCGCCGCACCTGTGCGCATGAGGTGCAACGCGGACTGGTAGGTCGCGCAGCCACCGACGATGACGGGCACGTCGAGCTCGGCGATGAAGCGCTTGAGGTTCAACGGCTCGGACCGCGACGAGACGTGCTCGGCGGAGACGACCGTGCCCTGGATGACGAAGATGTCGACGCCGGAGTCGATGACGGTCTGCGCGAACTGGACTGTCCGCTGCGGCGTGAGGGACGCCGCGACCGTCACCCCCGCGTCGCGGATCTGCGAGATGCGGTCCTTGATGAGACCGCCCTCGATGGGCTTGGAGTAGATCTCGCGCATCCGCTCGGTGACGCGGTCCTCGGGGAGCTCGGCGAGCTCGGCGAGCAAGGGCTCCGGGTCGTCGTACCGGGTCCAGAGGCCTTCGAGGTTGAGCACGCCGAGCCCGCCGAGCCGCCCGATCGCGATCGCCGTCTCCGGGGACGCGACGGAATCCATCGGCGCGGAGAGCACGGGGATATCGAACGCGAACGCGTCGATCGTCCACGTCGTCGAGACGTCCTCCGGGTCCCGGGTGCGCCGCGACGGCACGACCGCGATGTCGTCGAACGCGTACGCCCGCCGGGCCCGCTTGGCGCGCCCGATCTCGAACTCCATGCTCACCCCTCCAGCCTACCGACCCCTCCATGTCCCTTTCCCAGGTGAGCGCGGTAGTAACGACCTCGGCGCACCCGAAAGAACTACCGCGCCGAGGTCGTTACTACCGCGGCGAGCGCCGGAGCCCACTCGAGCGAACGATGCTGTCGAGGCGAGCCGGGTCCATCACGTCTGCCCAAATCGCCCGGAAGAAGCCGGTCGACCGACGACGCAGCCGGTCCTCGCGCTGCTTCTCGAGCCACACGACCTGCGCCGGCGATTTCCCTTGCAGGTACTCGGGG
>JAODNA010000037.1 GCA_025465135.1 Frankiales bacterium
CCGAGCGCCACGACCGACGCGCCGTGCGGCTGCCAGCCGGCGCCGCAGCCGACCCGCACGTCCGACCCGAAGCCGGCATCGAGCCCGAGTGCGACGCCCGGGCCGACCCAGGCTCCGTCGCCGAAGCCGAGCTCACCTGCACCGTCGCCGACGCCGTCGAGCCCGCTGCCCGTGCCGACCTCGGTCCCGAGCACGGTCCCGACGTCTGTCCCCACGCTGCCGGTGCCGCTGCCGAGCATCACGCCGACCCCGCTGACGCTGCCGGAGATCCCCGGCGTCACGGTGCCGACGCTCCCCCACGGCTGACCCAGCCCCCCCGCCGGACCCGTCCGGCTGCGCCTCCGGCATGCGCACGCCGATCAACGAGGCCGCCGTACCGGGATCGGGTCGCCGCCGGTCCCCTCGGACCAGGCTCCTGTAGTGCCAATGACCTACCGCACAGCGGTACGACGTCCAGGTCTCAGCCTCGATGTCCGGATTTGCTCCCCGGGTTTTGAAAATTCTTCGGTGGGGTGCGTCACTACCTGCCGAGGCCGTCGTTTCCTTGGCTGAGGGACCCGATCGGGGGGGTCGGATAGTCCGACTTCAGTCGCTTGTCCCAAATGTCGATAGTGCAGTCAACCTATCCGCTTCGAAGGAGCACGCAATGTCAGTTCAGGGACGGGTCGGGCGGCTCACCGCGCTGGCCATCGCCACCGGCACGCTCGTTGCCGCGGGCTCCGGTATCGCCGGCGCCTCTGCCCCCGCCGGCACCCGTCAGATGACGGCGAGCGGCAAGGGCTCCGCACTGCACCTCACGATCAACCTGCCGGACGCGGTGGCCCAGGTGCTGGGCACCTCGACCATCGAGCAGTACATCTCCCTGACCGACGGCAAGGTCTCCACGGTCGGCCTGCCGTCCGCCGAGACGACCGCCGTGCTCGGCAAGGGCACGACGCCGGTCCTGTCCGACTACCTGAACAAGTCCACGTCGGCCGCCCTCGGCGGCAAGACCGAGGACGTCAGCAACCAGGACAGCGCCCTCAACAGCCTCCCCGGCTTCAAGGTCCAGCTGCTGCCCCTGAGCAGCAAGGTCGCCAACCCGGCCACCACGGTCAACGGCTCCGTCGCCAAGAGCAGCAGCGCGATCGCCCACATCTCCATCGGCGGCCTCCCGCTGGCCCAGCTCAACACGGTCACGGCGCCGGTCCAGGCGGTCCTCGGCACCGCGCTCGGCACGGTCAACGGCACGACGTCGCAGGCCACGGGCGCCGTGAACACCGCAGTCGACAGCGCCCTGAGCGCCCTCAACGGCGTGACGTCCAACGCGTCGGCGCCGGTCACCTCCGCCGTCCAGAGCCAGGTCGACGCCGCCATCTCGACCCTCAACGGTGCGGTCAACGGCCTCAACTCCACCCTGACCGGCCTGCAGGCCGACGCCGACCTCGTCAGCCTCGACGCGGTCACGAGCGACCAGAACATCACCCGCAACGGCTCCGCTGTCACCTCGACGGTGTCCAACACCATCAAGAACCTCAGCGTCCTCAACGGCCTGGTCAAGGTCTCCGCCATCACGTCCGAGGCCTCGGCCACGGCCGGTGGCGCCCCGGGCACGGCGAAGGCCGCGACCAACGCTCCCGTCTTCAAGGTCGACGTCGCCAACGGCGCGCTGACCGCGCTGCTCGACCAGAACGGCCTCAACGTCGGTGGCACTGTCGGCAACATGCTTCCGCCGGCCGTCCAGGGCGCCGTCAACACGGCCCTCGACACCGTCAACAGCACGCTCAACGCTGCTGCCGGCATCAACGTCGAGATGGGCCAGGGCGCGACCCAGACGGCCCCTGACGGCACCTCCGCCGTCGCCAAGGTCGCCGCGACCAAGATCACCATCGACCCGCCGGCTCTGCACGGTGTCGTCGCCGGTGTCGCCCTGCCGGTCGCGCTCCTCCCGGCCGACAAGAAGTTCCTCACGCTGGAGCTCGTCTCCGCCGAGGCCGTCGCCGCCAACCAGTTCGTCCCGGCCGCCCCGGTGCAGCTCGCTGCGCCGAAGGCCCTGCCCCGGACCGGTGGCAACCTGCCGCTGACCGGCGCGGTCGCCACCCTGCTCGTCGGTGCCGCGATGGTGGTCCGCCGCCGCCGCACCGCCGAGATCTAGAGCTCTACCGCTTCCACAGCGCCCCCGCCCTCCTCGGAGGGCGGGGGCGCTGTGCTGTCCCATAAGGTCGACGTACGGCGATACGAGGAGGTCATGTGGTCCGCCTGTCCCGACGGTCCCGGACCGACGACGGCGTCAGCGCCGTGCTCGCCGGCGTCGCCTCCGCGGCTGCCGCGGAGGTCGAGGACAGCCTCGCCGTCCCGCCCGATCCGACGGCCGCAGCCTTCTTCGACGTCGACAACACGATGATCCGGGGCGCCTCGATCTACTTCTTCGGCAAGGGGATGGCCGGCCGCGGTCTGATCACGACCAGCGACATCCTGCGGTTCGGCTGGCAGCAGCTGGCGTTCCGGGTCAAGGGCAAGGAGAACCTCGAAGCCGTCGCCGAGGCGCGTGACAAGGCGCTCGGCCTGGTCGCCGGCAAGCGGGTCGACGAGATCGTCGCGTACGGCGAGGAGATCTACGACGAGCTGATGGAACGGCGTATCTGGTCGGGGACGCGCGCCCTCGCCCAGCAGCACCTCGACGCGGGCCAGCGGGTCTGGCTCGTGACCGCAACGCCGGTCGAGCTGGCCCGGATCATCGCCAAGCGGCTCGGTCTGACCGGGGCCCTGGGCACGGTGAGCGAGGTCGAGGACGGGCTCTACACCGGTCGGCTCGTCGGGGAGCCGCTGCACGGTCCGGCGAAGGCCGAGGCGGTTCGCGCCCTGGCCGAGCGCGAGGGGCTCGACCTGGCCCGGTGCACGGCCTACAGCGACTCCTCCAACGACGTGCCGATGCTCTCGGCCGTCGGCCACGCCGTCGCGATCAACCCCGACACGGCGCTGCGCGAGGAGGCCCGGACCCGGGGCTGGGAGGTGCGCGACTTCCGCACGGGGCGCAAGGCCGCGAAGATCGGCATCCCGACGGCTGCGGGTGTCGGCGCGCTGACCGGCGGTGTGGTTGCCGGCCTGGCACTGCGCCGGCGCCACGCGGGACACGGCCACCTGCGCCAGTGGGCCGCCGCCGTCCACCTCCGCTAGGTGGCGCGCTGGCTGGTCCTGCTGGCACTCGTGTCGTTCATCGTCTGGCGCTACCTCCCGCGCATCCGCATCACCTGGGCCGTCGTCGCGGTGACGCTCGTCGTCATCGTCGGCACGCGGACGGCCATCCAGCACTGGACCTGACCTCAAGCGGAGGTGTGCGCAGCCCCGGCGTACGACGCGAGCGTGCGGTGCGCACACCCCTGATCGGCCTCGCCGTACCCAGGAAGGTGTGCGCAGGCCGCGCGTGCGACGTGAGCGTGCGGTGCGCACACCCCTGATCGGCCTCGCCGTACCTAGGGAGGTGTGCGCAGGCCGGGCATGCGACGTGAGCGTGCGGTGCGCACACCCTCAGAACGCGCGCGTCAGAAGAAGACCGAACGGCGCTGCATCAGCAGCGTGTAGAGCGTCGACTGGATGGTCTCGCGGACCTGGTCGGTCAGGTTGAAGACCAGCATCGGGTCCTCCGCCGCGGCAGGGCCGCCGAGGTCCTTCGTCTCGATCGGCTCGCCGAACTCGATGATCCACTTCGACGGCAGGGGCACGGCGCCGATCGGACCGAGCCACGGGAACAGCGGTGTGACCGGGAGGTAGGGCATGCCGAGCAGGCGCGCCAGCGTCTTGGCGTTGCCGACCATCGGGTAGATCTCCTCGGCTCCGACGATCGAGCACGGGATGATCGGCGTGCCGGTGCGCAGGGCGGCGGACACGAAGCCACCGCGGCCGAAGCGCTGCAGCTTGTAGCGCTCGCTGAACGGCTTTCCGATGCCCTTGAAGCCCTCCGGGAAGACGCCCACGAGGTTGCCGGCGTTGAGCAGCCGCTCGGCATCGGCGTTGCAGGCCAGCGTGTTTCCGCCCTTGCGCGCGATCGGCGCGACGATCGGCAACGTGAACACGAGGTCGGCGCCGAGCAGGCGCAGGTGCCGGTGCGCGGGGTGGTGGTCCAGCAGCGCGAGCGTCGTCATCAGCGCGTCGACCGGGATCGTGCCGGAGTGGTTGGCGACGATGAGCGCGCCGCCGGTGTCGGGGACGTTGTCGAGCCCGCGCGTCTCGACGCGGAACCACTTGTTGTAGAGCGGCCGCAGCGGCGGCAGCAGCACGTGGTCGGTCAGGTCGGCGTCGAAGCCGAAGTCGTCGATCTCGTAGTCACCGGTGAAGCGCCGGCGCAGGAAAGCCAGCGCCCCCGCGACCTTGCGCTCCCACTCCGCGGGCTCGGTCGTCGGCGGTTCAGGGGTCACCGGCTCGGGCCGGTTGGCAGCCTTCTCGGCGCGGCGGGCCCGGGCGTCACGCCCGTCGCGGGGCTCGAGCGGGATGACGGTCGCCTCAGGCACCGAGGGCTCCTGCCGCAGCGGACCGGTTCGCGGTACGACGGCGGGCGAGCGCGTCGAGGATCTTCTGCTCCGCCGCAGCGGCGAAGTCGCCGCTGAAGCCCCCCGAGCTGCGGGACGCGAAGTCCTCGAATGCCTGCGCCGTCGGACGCGGCGACCAGCCGAACTCCTTCGCGAAGCGGCTCACATCCGCGACGCGGCCGTGCTCGAGGTAGCGCATCTGCTCGGGCGAGAAGTCGACGAGGCCGGCGCGACGGAACACCTGGGCGACGACGCTGACACCGGGCGCGGGGACGGGGAACGACGGGCGTCCGACGCGGCGGATCGCCTGCGACAGCAGGAGGACTCCCTCACCGCCGACGTTGAAGATGCCGGGGTGCTCCTCGAGCGTCGAGCGACGCAGCGCCTCGATGCCGTCGTCCTCGTGGCACAGCTGGATCCGCGGGTCGAAGCCGAAGACGGTCGGCACGACGGGCAGCGAGAAGTAGCGCGTCAGCATGCTCTCGATGGTCGGGCCGATGAAGTTGGTGAAGCGCAGCAGCGAGAGCGTGACGTCGGGGCGGCGACGCCCGAAGCCACGGACGTAGCCCTCGACCTCGACGGCGTCCTTGGCGTAGCCGGACTTCGGCAGCGCCCGCGGCTCCTCCGACTCGGTGAACAGCGCCGGGTCACGCGGCGACGAGCCGTAGATGGCGGTCGTCGACTTCACCACCAGCTTGCGCATGCTCGGCGCCTTCTGGCAGGCCGCGAGCAGCTGCATCGTGCCGATGACGTTGATCTCCTTCATCGCCGTACGGCCACCGGCGCCGAGCGGGGTGGCGATGACGTTCATGTGCACGACCGTGTAGACCTCGGCCTGCGCGATGACCTTCGCGATGAGCGGGTTGCGGATGTCGGCGCGGACGAACTCGGTGCGGCCGAGGGCCTTCTCGATCTCCGGCTTCGGGGGAACGGTGTCGACGCCGATCACGCGCTCGACCGACGAGTCGGCGGCCAGCACGGCGGCCAGCCGGCTGCCGAGGTAGCGACTGACGCCGGTGACGAGGACGACGCGGGGGGGCACGGGCGGTCCTCTCGGGCAGATCGGGCGAGGCACGTAGCCTACCGGCCGCCCGATTCGCCCGTTTAGGCCGTGCGGGCGGCCGGCTGGGCGTCGGCCAGGGGTGGGCCGGCCTGCTGGGGCACGCGGGCGAGGACCAGGGGATCCCCGCGGCGGGCCCGCAGGGCGGACGCGGCGCTGCCCTGGTTGACCGCGATCGTGACGGTCCGGAACGAGTCCTCGCAGACCGCGAGCCGGCCGCGCGCGACCTGCCCGTAGGTCAGCGTGAAGGGCACCGTCATGGTCTTGCCGCCGCAGCGCAGCTCGACGGTGTCGCCGAGGTGGACGCCGGCGGCCTCGAGGTCGGCCCGGTGCATGTTGAGCGTGAGGTTGCCGAAGTGGTCGACCATCACGACCTCGCCGTGCACGTGGTCGTCATCGATCGTGGGCAGTCGCAGCGGGATCCGCTCGAGGTCCTCGATGTCGATCCGGGTACCGACCTCCTCGATCGCGAGCCCGGCGGCAAGCCGCGCGGCCACGGGGGAGAAGACGTCGCGGCCGCGGAACGTGCGGGCCGGGTTGGGATGCCACAGCGACGGGTTGTCGAGCACGTGCGCTGCCGTCGCCCCGCCGGCGATCTCCCAGGACTGGCTGGTCAGCCCGTTGTCCGGAGCGACGAAGGTCGAGCCGTCTGCGGTCCGGATCGCGACGCCCCGCACCGGCGTCGGGCGGAACGGGTCGACCAGCGCGAGGTGCACGGCGGGCACCGGCAGGTAGGGGATCGCCGAAGCGAGCACGGCAGCGCCCTGCTCGATGTCCTGCGCGTTGACCAGGTGCAGGACATCGAGGACCTGCACCTGCGGCGCGGTGCGGGCGATCACGCCCTTGCAGACACCGAGGAACGCGTCCTCGAAGCCGTAGTCCGACAGGAAGGTCAGCCAACGGGCATCGGACACGACGCGGAGGCTACTTCTTGTTACGACGCTGGACGCGGGTCTTCTTCAGCAGCTTGCGGTGCTTCTTCTTGGCCATCCGCTTGCGGCGCTTCTTGATGACGGAACCCACGAAAAACCCTCTGCTCGAAAGACGACGTCCAGGAAAGCGGCCAGCCTACCCGGCTTCGGTGAAGGCACCTCTGAGGTAGTCATGGACCGCGTGCTCGGGGACCCGGAACGAGCGGCCGACGCGGACCGATGTCAGGTCGCCGGCGTGGACCAGGCGGTAGACCGTCATCTTCGAGACGCGCATGATCGCGGCGACCTCGGCGACGGTCAGGAAGCGCACCTCGGACAGGCTGGACATAGGAACGCTCCCGGCACGCGTCGTGGCCACCGGCTTCCCCACCGGTGACGCGAGACACGCACGTGCACTACGGAGAGTATCGGGACATGAGGGGTTGGCGGTATCACCCGTTTGGCGTAGTGGGTTCAGGATCGGTCACGTCCGCGAGGATCGCCTGGAGAGCCGGTACGACGGCATCGGCCTCGACCAGGAAGGCGACCCCGTGCGCGCCGCCGCCGAGGGTGACGGTGCGGCCCCTCATCCGCTCGTCGGCGATGACCGGCCAGGCCCGGAGCGCTCCGAACGGCGTGATGGTCCCCCGCTCGTACCCCGTGGCCTCCTTGGCGGCCCCCGCATCGGGCATGGACAGGCGGCTCACGCCGAGCAGCGCGCGCAGCTTCGGCCACGAAATCGTGCGGTCCCCCGGGACGAGGACGAGCAGGTAGTCGTCGTCGCCACGTCGTACGACGAGGGTCTTGATGACGTCCGCGGGCTCGACGCCTCGCGCCGCTGCCGCCTCCGCGAGTGAGCTCACCGGACCGTGCTCGACGACGCGGTAGACCAGGCCGGCAGCATCGAGGGCGGCCAGGGCGCGCTCGCGGCTCATGCCGCCGAGGCTAGGCGGCGGGAGCGGCGACTTCTGCTCGGTCGGTGTGCATCAGCAGCACGATGCCGATGATGATCGACCAGATCGGCAGCGCCAGGAAGGCGGTCCAGGCCGTCAGCAGACTGCCGGCCACCCCCAGCCCGAGCAGGAAGCCGAGCCATGCTGTCCACGCCGGGAGCACCTTGGTCCTCAGCGTGACGATGCCCGTGACGACGGCCATGCTCCCGGCTGCCATCAGTCCCATGGCGAGCAACGAGTAGCTCGCGTCGTCGAGGGCAAGCGCCAGGTTGCCGTCGATCTTGAACGCTGAACTGTCTGCCCCTGCCAGACCAACGCAGAAGCCGACCGCCCCAGCCGTCCCGAGCAGAGCCGCCGCGAGAGTGCCGGCGGCGAGGCAGTACGACGGGAGTGGTCCGGCGTCAACGGTCCGCAGCCGATCGCGCAGGCCGGCCGAGAAGGCGACGAGCAACAGCACGGCGTAGCTCACGAGCAGGATCCCGACCTGGGCCTTCGTCTGGTGCGCGTGGCTGCTCCAGTAATCGGCGTACTTGGTGACTGCGTTCTTGTCGCCGGAGTCCGGTGTCGACGGTCCGAAGATGCTGATGCAGACGAACACGATGCCGAACAGGACACCGGCAAGGCCGGTCCAGCGGGTGCGTGTCATGAAAGGTCCCCCAACCTCCGCAGATGCCGGCAGGGTGGACCTGCCTGATCGCGCGGTCAAGGACCCGAGCCGGGTCAACCTTGCGCCGCCATCGGGTCGAGGCCGAGGAGCGGGAAGACGTGCCGGCGGGTGTCGGCGACCGCGCGGTCGACCTCGTCGGCGGGGTCGCCGCCACCGCCTTCCCAGGGGACGAACGTCGGGGACTTCCCGTCGGAC
This sequence comes from Frankiales bacterium, assembly GCA_025465135.1. Lineage (GTDB taxonomy): Bacteria > Actinomycetota > Actinomycetes > Mycobacteriales > SCTD01 > RYN-124. The sequence continues at coordinate 8,292 of JAODNA010000037.1, forward strand.
AGCGAGGTCGGCGCGAACTCCCCACCGCGCTCGCTCGCGAGGTCGCGCCAGTCATCGGGCGTCGCGCCGTCGACGTCGGCGCCGGTCACCTCGGCGAGCAGGTGCGTCCAGGCCCTCGGCACCACCTGCACCGGCTCGTAGCCGCCGCCTCCGAGCACGACCCAACGGCCGCCGCACAGCTCGTGCGCCAGCGCGTGCAGCGCCGCGTAGGCCGTGCGCTGCCCGTCGACGGACATGAGCAGGTGCGCCAGCGGGTCGAGGGCGTGGGTGTCGCAGCCGTGCTGCGTGACGAGCACCTGGGGACCGAACGCGCGAAGAACCGGCGGTACGACGGCATCGAAGGCCCGGAGCCAGCCCGCGTCGCCCGTGCCCATCGGCAGGGCGACGTTGACGTTCGACCCGGCGGCCGCATCACCGCCGACCTGGTCCGCCCAGCCCGTGCCCGGGAAGAGCGTGCGGCCGCTCTCGTGCATCGACACGGTGAGCACCCGAGGGTCGTCCCAGAAGGCCGCCTCCACGCCGTCGCCGTGGTGGACGTCGACGTCGACGTACGCGATCTTCGTCGCGCCCGCCTGCAGCAGCCATGCGATCGCGACGGCGGGGTCGTCATAGATGCAGAAGCCCGAGGCGCGGTCGCGCATCGCGTGGTGGAGGCCGCCGGACAGGTTGACGGCATGTTGCGCAGTGCCGTCCCAGACGGCACGGGCCGCGTCGACGGAGGCGCCCGTCACCATCGCGGAGGCCTCGTGCATCCGCGGGAAGACCGGGTTGTCACCGGTGCCGAGCCCCCAACGCAGCGACAACCGGCCGAGCACGTCGTCGGGAGCGCGTCGTACGGACGCGACGTAGAGCGGGTCGTGCACCAGCTCGAGCAGGTCGTCTCCCGCCGAATGCGGTGCTCGCACGGTGACCCCTGGCCGCTCCAGCACGCCGAGCTGGCCGGCGAGGGCCATCGTGAGCTCGAGCCGCAGCGGGCGCAGCGGATGTGTCGGGCCGAAGTCGTAGGTCGTGAAGACGTCATCCCAGACGACCAGGGTCGAGTCGCTCACGGCTCATCCGCCAGTTGCGAGCTGCTGCGACCGGTCTCGTGCGGCCTCGAGTGCCGACAGCATCGCGGCGCGGACCCCGTGGTCCTCCATGACGCGGATCGCGTTGATGGTCGTGCCGGCCGGCGATGTCACGGCCTCACGCAGCTTGACCGGGTGCTCGCCGGAGTCGCGCATCATCAGCGCGGCCCCGAGCGCGGTCTGCACGATGAGGTCGTGCGCCACCTGTCGCGGCAGGCCGAGCAGGATGCCGGCGTCGGTCATCGCCTCGACGAGGTAGAAGAAGTACGCCGGCCCGCTGCCCGACAGCGCCGTGACGGCGTCCTGCTGCGACTCCGGCACGCGGATCGTCTTGCCGACCGGCCGCAGCAGCTCCTCCGTCAGGGCCAGGTGCGCCTCACCGGCATGGCTTCCGGCGCTCATCGCCGACATGGCCTCGTCGACCAGCACCGGCGTGTTGCTCATGACGCGGACGACGGGCGTGCCCGGCTCGAGGGCCGCCTCGATGGTCGCGGTCGTGATGCCGGCCGCCATGGTGACGACGAGCCGGTCCGAGGGAACCGTCCCTCGAAGCTCGGCGAGCAGCGATCCCATGTCCTGCGGCTTGACCGTCAGGAGCAGCACGTCCGCGACCTTCGCGGCGGAGGAGTTGCCGATCACCTCGACGCCGTACTTCTCGGTCAGTGACTCCGCGCGCTCGGGCCGGCGCGCGGTCACGACCAGGTCCTGCGGTGAACGGCCGGCGCGCAGCAGACCCGACAGGAGGGCCTCGCCGAGCTTGCCGACGCCCAGGATCGCGACCCGCGTCATGACGTGGAGACCAGCGCGCGCAGGAAGAAGCCGACGTTGGCGGGTCGTTCGGCAAGTCGTCGCATGAGATAGCCGTACCACTCGTCGCCGTAGGGCACGTAGACGCGCACGGTCTCCCCGGCGGCGGCGAGGCGGCGCTGCTCGGCCGGGCGGACGCCGTACAGCATCTGGTACTCGTACGTGCCGGCCGGCCGGTCCTTGGCCAGGTCTCCGGCGATCGCGACCAGCCGCGGGTCGTGGCTGGCCACCATCGGGTAGCCGTCACCGGACATCAGCAGCTTCAGGCAACGGACGTAGGAGCGGTCGACGTCCTGGTCCGACTGGTAGGCGACGGACTCGGGCTCCTTGTAGGCGCCCTTGCACAGCCGCACCCGGCTGCCGGCGTAGGCGAGGTCGCGGCAGTCGGCCTCGGTGCGCCGCAGGTAGGACTGCAGCACGGCACCGGTGTCGGGGAAGTCCTGCCGCAGCTCGTGCAGCACGGACAGCGTCGAGTCGGTCGTCGTGTGGTCCTCCATGTCCAGGGTGACCGTCGTGCTGGCGCTCCGCGCGGCCTCGCAGATGCGCCGCGCGTTGTCGAGGGCGAGCCGCTCGTCGATGGCCTGCCCGACGGCGGTCAGCTTGACGGAGACCTCGGCCCGGCCTCCGGCGGTCAGGCCGGCGGCGGCGAGCCGTTCGAGCAGCAGGAGGTAGGCCTTGACCGTGCTGTCGGCCTGGCCGGCGTCGAGGGTGTCCTCGCCGAGGTGGTCGAGGCTCACGGTCAGGCCGGCTGACGTGAGGTCGCGGGTGGCGCGCACCGCGTCCTCGGCGCTCTCACCCGCGACGAAGCGCTTGACGACGCTGCGGCTCAGCGGCGCACCGGCGACGACCTTCTTCACGGTGCCGTTGCGGGAGGCGGCGAGGATGGCCTGACGAAGCATGGGCCGAACACTATTTCCTTCTGGCTAACGCTGCTGCGGGGCGAGCCAGTCGACGATGACGCGGGCCAGCTCGGGTCCGCGGTCCTCCTGGAGGAAGTGGCCACCGCCCTCGATCGTCGTGTGCGGCTGGCCCTGCGCGCCCGGGATCCTGCCGATCAGCATGCGCTCACCGCCCGAGGTGATGGGGTCGCCGTCGCTGAACGCGCACAGGAACGGCTTGTCCCAGGTCTCGAGCACCCGCCAGGCAAGCTGGTTGTCGGGAGTCGCCGGGTCGTCCTCCGTCTGGGGGATGAGACCGGGGAAGGCCCGGGCGCCGGACTTGAAGGACGCGTCCGGGAACGGCGCGTCATAGGCGGCCGCCTCCTCGTCAGTGAGGCCGTCGGCGCAGGCGGCACGGACGAGGAAGCCGATAGGCAGGTCGGGCGTCTTCTGGACGAAGTCGTGGAAGCGCCACCACGCATCGGGGAGCCGGCGGGTGCCGTCGGGCAGCCCGGTGTTGGCGGCGACGACGCGCGCGAACCGGTCCGGGTGCTCGGCGACGAGGCGAAGGCCGAGCAGCCCGCCCCAGTCCTGGCAGACGAGCACGATCTCCTGCAGGTCGAGCGCGTCGAACAGCACCGAGCGGAGCCACTCGACGTGGCGGGCGTAGGTGTAGTCGTCCTGCTCGCTGGGCTTGTCGGAGCGGCCGAAACCGATCAGGTCCGGGGCGACGACCCGCAGGCCGGCAGCCACGAGGACCGGGATCATCGTCCGGTAGAGGTAGCTCCACGACGGCTCGCCGTGCAGCAGCAGCACGACGGGGCCGTCGCCTTCGTCGACGTACGCCATCCGCAGCCCATCGGAGGTCTCGGCGTACGACGGCTCCCACGGGAACCCTGGCAGGTCGACGAACCGGTCGTCGGGCGTGCGCAGCACCTTCATGGCTTCCTCGCGATCCGCAGGGTGACGCTGAAGGGCTCGACAATCCGGCCGTCGGGAAAGGCATCACCGAGCGACTGCTGCTCGGCAGCGATGAAGGTCTCGACGTCGTCGAGGGCCTGGACGTAGGACTTCGAGCGCAGCCACCGCTCGTACGTCGGCCAGTCGAGGACCCGCTCCCACCGCGTCGTCCAGTGCTCGACGGAGGCGAAGTACGGCGTCAGCTCGCTGCGGTAGTCGCGTGCGCGATACGTCCTGCTGTACCTGGGGTTCCCGGCCTCGAGCCGGTCCTGCTGCGCGTCCCACCAGGGCAGCCCGTCGGCAGCCACCTCGTTCCACCACACGGCAAGGGCGCCGCCGGGGCGAAGCACCCGAAGGACCTCGGGCGTCGCAACCGGCACGTCGACCCAGTGCCACATCTGCGCGCCGCACACGACGTCGAACGAGCCATCGGTGAAGGGAAGCGCCTCCGCGCGCGACACGACGACAGGGACCTGCGGGGACCGCTCGTGCAGCCGCGCGAGCATCTTCGGTCCGAGGTCGGTCGAGACGAGAGAACCCGAGCGCTTCACGAGCTCGCGCGTCGCGATGCCCGTGCCCGCGCCCAGCTCGAGCACGGCGCCCGACAGGTCGGGCAGTGCCGCGAAGAGCGCAGCCGGGTAGGCCGGCCGCGCCGCGTCGTAGTGGTCGACCAGGTCCTCGAAGGCCGTCGGCGACCCGGGCTGTGTCATCGCTTCCAGGCCGTCCGGTCGGTCAGGGCCGGGGCGGCCAGGTGCAGCCGGGTGTAGGCCAGCGCCTCCGCCAGGTCGCTCTCTCGCTCGGCGCGGTCGTCGCACTTGCGGGTGTTCACCTCCACCACCACGAGCCCGTCGAAACCCCGGTCGGCCAGGCCCTCCAGCAGCTCGCCGCAGGGCTGCTCGCCTCGTCCGGGCACGAGGTGCTCGTCACGCGCCGTGCCGTTGCCGTCGGCGATGTGCACGTGAGCGAGCCGGTCGCCCATGGTGTCAGCCATCGCCATCGCATCGGACTGGGACACCGACGTGTGCGAGAGGTCGAGCGTGAAGTGCGGGAAGTCCTCGGTCGTCGGGTCCCAGTCGGGGGCGTACGGCGTCACCTCGCGCCCCCGTGCCCGCAGCGGGAACATGTTCTCGACCGCGAACCGGACGTCGGTCTCGTTGAACATCTCCTGGATGCCGCCGACGAACTGCCGGGCGTACTCCCGCTGCCAGCGGAAGGGCGGGTGCACGACGACGGTCTGCGCACCCAGCTCCTCCGCGACGTCCTTGGCCCGGACGAGCTTCGCCCACGGGTCGGTGCCCCAGACCCGCTGCGTGATGACCAGGCACGGCGCGTGCAGCGCGAGGATGGGAACCTGGTGGTAGTCGCTCAGCCGCTTCAGGGCCGTCGCGTCCTGGCTCACGGGGTCGGTCCAGACCATGACCTCGACGCCGTCGTAGCCGAGGCGGGCGGCGATCTCGAAGGCGTTGGCCGTCGACTCCGGGTAGACCGATGCCGTCGCGAGCGCCACCTTGGCGTCGGGAACGCGCGGCAGCATCGACATGATCTCCGAGCCTACGGGCGCAAACCGGTCAGCCGCCTCCGAGCCAGTCGAGCCGGCGCAGGATGACGCCCTCGCGCAGCGCCCACGGGCAGATGTCGACGCTGTCCAGCCCGAGCGCCTCCAGCGCCTCGTGCGCCACGACCGCGCCGGCGAGAAGCTGCGGTGCCCGGCTGGGCGAGACGCCGGGCAGGCGAGCCCGGTCGGCGGACCGCATGCCACCGAGCAGCTCGACGAGGCGCTCCAGCCCGGCGCGGCTCAGTGCCCGCGGCACGCGCGGGCCCTCGGCGTACGGCGCCGCTCCGTCGAGGCGCGCGAGCGAGCGGAAGGTCTTCGAGGTCGCTACGGCCCGATCGCACGGCCCGGCGGCGCCGACGAGCGGGAGCACCTCGGCGAGCACGGTGCGCACGTGGTCCCGGAGTGCCACCACATCGCGCCGGCGGGGTGGGTCTTCCGGCAGTCGCTCCCGGGTCAGCCGGCCGGCCCCCAACGGCAGCGACACCGCGACGTCCGGCTCCTCGTCCAGCCCGGTCGCCAGCTCGAGGGACCCGCCGCCGATGTCGAGGCACAGGAGCCGGCCGGCGCTCCAGCCGAACCACCGACGTACGGCCAGGAAGGTCAGTCGCGCCTCGTCCTCGCCCGCCAGAACCTGAAGGTCCACGGCCGTCTCCTCGCGGACCCGCGCGAGGACACCGGCAGAGTCACTCGCGTCCCGGACGGCCGACGTGGCGAAGGCGACGAGGTCCTCGACGCCCTCGCGATCGGCCTCGACGCGCGCAGCCAGGACCGCTTCGACGAGCATGTCGGTGCCGGCCGACCCGAGTGAGCCGTCGGGCTGCAGCAGCTCCGCGAGCTGCAGCTCGGACTTGTGCGATCGCACCGGGTCCGGGTGGGCTCCGGGGTGGGCGTCGACCACGAGCAGGTGCACGGTGTTGGACCCGACGTCCAGAACACCGAGCCGCATGGGCCGACCGTACGGGCTCGCGGCGGGTGCGGCCGGTAGCGTGCGGCCCGTGAGCCGCCCCCAGACGATCGATCTCGGCATGCCCAGCCTCGGAGAGGTCTCCGGCGACGTCGCCCGCGAGTGGGTGGAGTTCCCTGATCCCGCCGACCCCGACCACATCGTCCGCGTAGACCTGACCTGGCTGCTGTCGAACTGGACGTGCATCTACGGCCGCGGCTGCCAGGGCGTGGTGGAGGGACGGGCCGACGACGGCTGCTGCAGCCATGGCGCCTTCTACTGCGACGACGACGACGAGAAGCGCATCGAGAAGTACGCCAAGCAGCTGAAGAAGAAGGAGTGGCAGTTCGCCGAGGTCGGTCGCGCGAAGGGGATCTCGGAGAACGACGAGCTCGACGGCGAGCCGGCCCGGCGTACCCGGCGCGTCAAGGGCGCCTGCGTGTTCCTGAACCGCCCCGGGTTCTCGGGCGGGGAGGGATGCGCGCTGCACGGACTGGCGCTGCGGATCGGGCTGCACCCGCTGCAGACCAAGCCCGACGTCTGCTGGCAGCTGCCGGTCCGGCGCAGCTCGGAGGAGATCGAGCGGCCTGACGAGACCACGGTGCTGGTCACGACGATCGGAGAGTTCGACCGCCGCGGGTGGGGTCCGGGCGGCGAGGACCTGCACTGGTGGTGCACCTCGTCACCGGCCGCCCACGTCGGCGAGGAACCGCTCTACCTCTCCTACGGACCCGAGCTCACCGAGCTGCTCGGGCAGGAGGCCTACGACGAGCTCGTCCGCCTGTGCGCCCTGCGGGCCGCCGGCGCAGCCCTCACGCACCCGGCCACCGAGGCCGCGCGCTAGCGGACCGCGGTCGCGGGGGTGGCGATGCTGGAGGTGACGGCGCGCAGAACGGTTCCGCGGGCGAAGTGCCGGTAGAGCCGGAAGGTCCCGTCGAGGGCCGTGCGCATCGACGCCACCGGGACCCACGCGGTCCCACGGCGCTGGTCGATGCGCACGCCGCTGAAGCCGATCGGGGCGACGCGACCGGAGACGCCCGTGGTGCTCACCTGCATCGCGATGACGGGAGTCACCACGACGCGCACAGCCGGTGAGACGAAACCGACACCGACCACCCGGAAGGTCATCGTCTCGTCCGGGTTGAGAACCCAGGAGACGAGCCCGTCAGGGTTGCTGAGCCCGAGGCGGAGCCCGTACCAGACACCGTCGACCTGCCGCTGCAGCATGACCGGCAGATCGTCCGCGCCGATCCCGTTGGCCAGCACCCGGGTGGAGACCGTGATGGGCCGCAGGTACGGCGACGTGCTGCGGTTCGACGAGATCCGCGCGCTCAGCGCGTAGGGAGCCGGTGCCGCGAGGTCGATCGGCGTGGTGGCCGCCTCCGCGGCGACGACATCCACGAAGCCGGCTCCGTAGACCGGGTCGAAGCCGGGCGGTCCCAGGTCGTCGGCGGTGTCCATGAGGCGCTGCCGGACCGCGGCGACGTTCAAGGTCGGTTGAGCGTGCCGGAGCAGCGCAGCGGCGGCGCTGACGAAGGGGGCGGCCATCGACGTGCCGTCCCACGTCGCGTAGCCGGCCGGATCGGCCGGGTCCACGCTGCTCGCCGGGGTGCGGGAGGACAGCGTCGAGAGGATCTTGACACCGGGCGCGACCAGGGCCAGGTGGCTGCCGGTGTTCGACCAGGCCGGGTGGGCCCCGGTGTCGTCGACGGCACCGACGGCGATCACGCCCGGGTCCGCGGCGGGCCACTCGACCGGGTTGCCGGTCTCGCCCTCGTTGCCGGCAGCGACGACGACCGAGACGCCCTTGCCGAGCGCGTAGCTCACTGCTGAGTCCATGACCGTGCTGTGGTCCGGACCACCGAACGACAGGTTGATCACGGTCGCTCCGTGGTCGACGGCCCAGAAGACGCCCTGCGCGGCGTCGCTGTCCCACCCCGAGCCGTCAGCAGCCATGACGCGCACGGGCAGGATCTGGGCGCCCTGGGCAAGCCCGGCGCCGCCGATGCCGTTGTCAGCGACCGCCGCGACGATCCCGGCGACGTGCGTCCCGTGGCCGTTGGGGTCCGAGCTGCCCGTGCCACCGCAGCCGCCGCCCGGCAGGCCTGTCTGGCAGTCGATGCCAGGCAGGACGACACCCGCGAGGTCCGGGTGCCCCGCGTCCACCCCGGTGTCCACGATCGCGACCAGCTGCCCGGTCGCCGTACCGACCTGCGGCAGCCGAAGTGCGCTGGGACCCCACTGCTGGTCTGCCAAGGGGTCTGGGCTGCCGGCCACGTGGATCCGGTGGTCGATGGCAGCCGCGAGGACGCCCTTCTCAGCGCGCCATCGCTCGACGAGCTGACGACCCTGCGTGAGGTCGGCCGCGACGCCGGCGCGCACCGACAGGTGCCCGGCAGCGTCGCGGACCACCGCGCTGATCCGGACCTGACCGGCAGCGTCGGCCGGGCCGACGGGGAGTACGGGCAGGACGAGGAGCCCCGCAAGGGGGGCGAGAAGGAGGCGCACCGCGCAAGGGTGCGCGAACCGGCCTGAAACCGACATCCCCCACCTGGGCCATTCGGGGACTACTGACCCTGATGGGCCACCGCAGCCGCCGCTTTCGCCGCGGCCTCGGGATCGAGGTACTCCCCACCCGGGACGACCGGTTGCAGGTCCTCGTCCAGCTCGTACCTCAGCGGCTGGCCGGTGGGGATGTTCAGCCCCACGACCTGCTCCTTGGTCAGCCCGTCCAGATGCGCGACGAGCCCGCGGAGCGAGTTGCCGTGGGCAGCGACCATGACGGTCTCGCCGGCCCGCAGATCCGGGACGATCGCGTCGTACCAGTACGGCAGCATCCGGCGCACGACGTCCCCCAGGCATTCGGTGCGCGGCACCAGATCGCGGGCCAGCGACCGGTAGCGGACGTCGGAGGAGACGTCCCACTCGCTGCCGGGCTCGATCGGCGGGGGCGGCACGTCGTACGAGCGCCGCCACAGGAGGAACTGCTCGTCGCCGTACTGCCGGCGGGTCGCGGTCTTGTCCAGGCCCTGCAGCGCGCCGTAGTGCCGCTCGTTGAGCCGCCAGTGGCGCTTCACGGGGATCCAGTTGCGACCGCAGGCCTCGAGCGCGATGTTCGACGTGCGGATGGCTCGCGTCAGCAGCGACGTGTGCAGGACGGTCGGGAGCAGGTCGGCCTCCCGCAGCGCGAGCCCGCCGAGCTTCGCCTGCTGCTCGCCGAGCTCCGTCAGGTCGACGTCGACCCAGCCGGTGAACAGGTTCTTCTTGTTCCAGTCGCTCTCGCCGTGCCGGAGCAGGATCAGCGTCGCCATGCCGAGGATCCTGGCGTACGGCGGCTCCGCGCGGCCGGTCGGGGCGCTCTGGTCCCTTTTAGTCATCTTGGCCCTGGTCCCGTTCCCCTATCGACGTACCGGGCGTTTCATCGTCAAACCGCCGTCGCACGAAAGGCTCCACATGCACCGCTCGCTGTTCGCCGCGACCGCTGTCCTGCTCCTTCCTCTTGCGACTCTCGCGGGCACGTCCGCGGCGTCCACTCCCGGCAGCGGAGCCCTCACGCTGCCGTCGTCGGGAAGCGCGAAGGTCACGTGGACCGGCACCGCTGGCCCGGGTGTCGACAGTGGCGGATGCGGCACGTCGACGACGGTGACCGATGACCACCACACCCTGAAGCTGGCGGTGCCCGGCGGTCTCTACGACCACCACGCGACCGCCGTGACCGTGCACGTCCTCGGCCTGACCGCCGGCACCGACCTCGATCTGCAGGTGCTCGATCCCGCGGGGACCGAGGTCGGCTCCTCCACCGGCCCGGCGGGCGATGAGAGCGTGACGCTGAAGAACCCTGCCGCCGGCAGCTACGACGTCGTCGTCTGCCCCGGCACCGTGCTCAAGGGCGACTACAAGGCCACCGCGACTGCTGTCACCACCACCGTGAAGGCTGCCGCCGCAGCGACCACGAGCGCGCCGGTCGGCCGGTCGACCATGACGTTCACGCCGGCGACCGTCGTCGACCCGATCCTGTTCGGCGGCGAGCCCGGCTTCACCTTCGACAACACGGCGAAGGGCGGGTCGCGCTCGTTCGTCGACTGGCCGGTCACGAGCCGTACGCAGATCGGCGTGCTCTTCCGCTCGGAGGACGGCGGGCTGTCCTACACCAAGCGCTACGCACCCGTGAGCGACGCGGCTGCGGGCGGCCCAGCCTGCGCGACGCGTCAGGTGGCCTACTGCCCGTCAGGCGGCGGCGGCGACACCGACATCGACATCAACAGCGGGACCGGCAGCATCGCGATGGGTGAGCAGGAGAGCCTGGCCAACCAGGCCGTCGGCGTCTCGCTCGACCACGGCACCACGTTCCCGGCCGACCACGTCGACCCCGCGCTCGACAAGACGAGCACCGGCGTCGACCGGCAGTGGCAGGCATCGTGGAAGGGCACGAAGACCCGCTTCATGGCCTACCACGTTCCGGTCGTCGGCGAGTTCGTGAACCGCACGGACAGCGACGGTGCGGCCGGCTCGTGGAGCATCCCCCCTGTCCCGCAGATCAAGGGCGTGACGCAGAGCGGCTCGTTCGTCGCGGACAACAGCGGCGGCATCCACAACCACGCGCTGTACCTGGGCTTCCTCGGCTCGAGCCTGGTGCCGGGCGGCCTCGACGGGTTCATCGTCGCCGCCTCGACCGATGGCGCGAAGACCTTCGTCCAGCACAAGATCCCCGGCGCCAAGAGCCCGCGCAGCTTCACGGTGCTCTCCGTCGACAGCGTCGGGAACCTCTACGCCGCATGGGTCGACAGCGGCACGCAGGCGACGTACCTGTCCACGAGCCTCGCCAACGACCCGGCCAACCGCGTGAACCCCGCAACCAAGTGGTCGCCGGCCGTGCAGGTCAGCCGCGACCCGCTCAACGTCACGATCTTCTCCAACACGGTCGCCGGCAGCCCGGGCCGCGTGGCCATCGGCTACTACGGGACGACGGCACACAGCCCCACGCCGGACGCCGTGAAGCCCGGGCAGGGCGGCTGGTACCCGTACGTCGCCTACTCCGCGAACGCGCTCTGCCAGTGGGACGCGCACCCGTGCGAGGCGCCGACCTTCAGCCAGGACCGCATCGCGCACCGGCCGAACCACGACACCAACATCTGCACGAGCGGCACGACCTGCGCCGCCAACCCGAGCTCCAACCGGAACCTGCTCGACTACTTCGCGATCGACGTCGACACCAACGGGCACCTCGGCTTCGTCTGGTCGGACACCAACAACGCGACGCTCGAGCCGTACGTGAAGGTGGCGCGCCAGGCGAGCGGACCGAGCCTGTACGCCGGAAGGCCGAACGCGTTCCAGCCGGCACGGCACAACGGCCAGAGCGACGCTCTCGGCGACGCGAAGTACCCCATCGCCGGCGCGAAGATCCTCACCGCCAAGAACCAGCGCGCGCTCGACCTCGCAGGCACCTCGATCGCCCGTACGTCGAACGGCAACGTCGAGGTCCACATGAAGGTCCCGTCGCTGCCGTCGCTGTCCGGCAGCGTGCTCCCGGCCACGATCGACGACAGCACGGTGCCGATCCAGCAGGCCCGCTACGTCACGCGCTGGGACTACGAGGGTCAGGCCTACTACGTCGAGGCAACGCTCAACGGAACCGAGGGCGGCTACAGCTACGGCAGCGGAACGGTCTCCACGGGCGAGGGCGTCTTCAACGGCAACCCGACCGCGACACTCGGCAACACCTACCAGCCGCTGACGGCCGCCACCGGCCGGATCGCCGGCGGCGAGATCGTCATCGACGTCCCGGCTGCGTCTGTCGGATCGCCGACGGCCGGCGCGCAGGTCTACTCGGTGGGGAGCTACTCCGTCCTCGGGCCGAAGGACGCGGTCGGCGTGCTGCAGGCCCTGCCGATCACCGTCGACAGCACCCCGACCTTCGACACTGCGCTGCCCGTGATCGCACCGAAGGTGCGCTCGGCCAGCGCAGGCGGTTCGGTTGTCGGCGTACCGGCGCCCCAGGCCAACGGTGCCTCGGCGCCCGCGCTTGGGTCAGCGGCGGTGCCCGCTGCCAAGCCGGCGAAGGCCGCACGCAGGCAGTCGACTGCCGACTCGAGCACGTTCGTCAAGGTCGCCGCCGTGGGCGGGTCGAGCCTGGTGATGCTGCTGTTCTGGGCGCTGCTCTACCTGCGGTACAAGCGCCGGGCACACCACTAGTCCTCGGGCTTGGCGAACCGTGCGAAGGCCTGCAGGTTGGCGGTCGACTCGCCCCGCTTCTGGCGCCAGGCCCACTCGCGCCGGATCGACGACGCGAAGCCGATCTCCAGCAGCGTGTCGAACGACTCATCGGCGTACTGCAGGACGCAGCCCAGGATCCGGTCGACCTCCGCGGCACTGATCCCGCCCAAGGGCAGCCGTCCGACGAGGTAGACGTCGCCGGCCGCGTCGGCGGAGAAGGCGACGGCGTACATCCGGCTGTTGCGCTTGAGCAGGAACCGCTGGAACTCCTCGTGGTTCTCATCGGGCTTGCGTACGACGAAAGCCTCCACGAGCAGGGCATGGGCGCCGACGACGAGCCAGCAGTGCGTCGCGAGCTTGTGCGTGCCTGGCAGGGTCACGAAGAACGAGCCCGGCTCGGTCTCCTCGTAGGTCAGCCCGCCGTCATCGAGGGCGGCGCGGATCGTCGCGGCCGGATCGCTCATCGGGCGTTGGCGACCAGCAGCCCGGACCGCTCCATCAGCGCGTCCCGGTAGGTCGCGAGCAGGCCGTCGGCCGTGGCCGACCAGGAGAACTGCGAGGCATGAGCGACTGCCCCGGCGCTCAAGGCGTCGCGCGTCTCGATCGCGCGGGACAGGGCGCCGGCCCATCGGCCGGCGTCGTGGCCGGGGACGAGCAGCCCGCTCACTCCGTCATGGACCGCGGTGCGCAGCCCGCCGACATCGGTCGCCACCACCGGAGTGCCGCAGGCCTGGGCCTCGAGCGCGACGAGGCCGAACGACTCGTTGTGGCTGGGTACGGCGACGACGGACGCGGCGCGGTACCAGTCGCGCAGGCGCTCCTTGCCGGTGGACGGCGACTCGAAGCGGGTGACGTCGTCGATGCCGAGCTCGTGCGCGAGACGCTGCAGAGCCTCGGGCTCCGCGAGCCCGGTGCCGCTGGGCCCTCCGACCACCGCGACGACGAGCCGGGAGCGAAGAGCCGGATCCTGCTCGAGCATGCGCGCGGCGGCGCGGAGCAGGACGTCGGGCGCCTTCAGCGGTTGCACGCGCCCGACGAACAGCAGCACGACGGCGTCGGGTGGGATACCGAGCCGGGTGCGGGCACCGCTCGCCTCGCCCGGCCGGAAGTGCTCGAGGTCGACGCCCGGCGCGACGGTCACCACGCGCTCGGCGTCAGCGCCGTAGAGGTCCATGAGCTGGCGCGCCTCGTCGGACGTGTTGGCGACGAGGCGGTCGGCCGCGGCGATGACCTGCTCCTCGCCCACGACCCGCCGCAGCGGCTCCGGGGCGTCGCCCGCCGCGAGCGCGAGGTTCTTCACCTTCGCCAGCGTGTGGGCGCTGTGCACCAGCGGAGTGCCCCAGCGCTCGCTGGCCAGCCACCCGACCTGGCCCGACAGCCAGTAGTGGCTGTGCACGACGTCGTACCAGCCGGGCTCGTGCTGCGCCTCGGTCCGCAGGACGCCGGAGGTCAGGGCGCACAGCTGCGCGGGCAGGTCTTCCTTGGAGAGCCCCTCGAACGGGCCGGCGGTGACGTGGCGGACCGTCACACCGGGCGCCAGCTCGACCACCGGTGGCAGGTCGCTGCCCGTCGCGCGGGTGAAGACCTCGACCTGGACCCCCAGCGCGGCCAGCCGCTTGGAGGTCTCGACGACGTAGACGTTCATGCCGCCGGCGTCGCCGGTGCCGGGCTGCTCCAACGGGGACGTGTGCACGGAGAGGACCGCGATACGGCGCGGGTGCACGGAATGAAGGGTGCGCAGGACGGCCGGGGTCATCCGCCGCCACCTCCTCAGGCTCTCGGGACAGTCTGCCCTGTGACCCCAACCTCGGGGCACCGGGCAGACTTCCCTCCGTGGGCATCGCCGTCGTGACCGGAGCAAGCAGTGGCATCGGAGCAGCGACCGCGCGTCGGCTCGCCGCGGACGGCTGGGAGGTCGTGGCTGCGGCCCGGCGACTGGACCGGCTCGGTGAGCTGGCCGCGGCCTCCCCCCGGATCCGTCCCTGCGCCCTCGACGTGACCGACCCGGCGTCAGTGGCAGCCCTGGCCGACGCCGTACCCGCCTGCGACCTGCTGGTCGCCAACGCAGGCGGCGCGTTCGACCTCGCCCCCGTGTCCGAGGCCGACCTGGACGACTGGGCACGGATGTACGACGTCAACGTCCTCGGTCTGGTCCGGACCGTGCAGGCGCTGCTGCCCGCGCTGGTCGGGTCCGGTGCGGGCCACATCGTGATGACCGGCTCGACCGCCGGCCGCTGGGTCTACGAGGGCGGCGGCGGCTACGTCGCGGCCAAGCACGCCGTGGCCGCGCTGCGCGACACCCTGCGGATCGAGCTGGTCGAGTCGCCGGTGCGGGTCACCGAGGTCGCGCCGGGGATGGTGAAGACCGAGGAGTTCTCGCTCGTGCGCTTCGGCGGCGACGCGGCCCGCGCGGAGGCCGTCTACGCCGGCGTCGAAGCGCTGACGGCCGACGACATCGCCGACGTCATCGCCTGGGTCGCGTCCCGGCCGGCCCACGTCAACATCGACCTGGTCCAGGTGACCCCGCGCCAGCAGGCTTCCGCGACCAAGGTCGTGCGCCGGACGTGAAGGTCAAGCGGTACGCCGCGGGGCGGGCCCGGGCCCTCGGGCTGGCCACGAGAGGTACGACGGCGCCCAACCGGCTGCGACGCGTCGACCGCTGGCTGGTGGCCGCGCACGGTGACCTGCTGCGGACCGCGGCCGACCCGCTGGTGGTCGACCTCGGGTACGGCGGCAGCCCCGTCACCTCGATCGAGCTGCACGCCCGGCTGCGGCAGATCCGGCCCGACGTCCGGGTGCTGGGGATCGAGATCGACCAGGAGCGGGTCGATGCGGCGAAGCACGCCGAGCGCCCGGGGTTGACGTTCGTCCGCGGCGGCTTCGAGCTGGCCGGACGCCGGCCCCTCGTCGTACGGGCCCTGAACGTGCTGAGGCAGTACGACGAGGCGGCAGCAGCTGACGCCTGGCAGGCAGTGCTGGCCGGGCTGCAGCCGGGAGGCGTCCTAGTCGAGGGGACCTGCGACGAGATCGGCCGGCGCGCCGCCTGGGTCGACCTCGACGCCCACGGTCCGCGGACCCTCACCCTCGCGGCGCACCTGCCGACGCTGGACCGGCCCAGCGACCTGGCCGAGCGGCTGCCCAAGGCGCTGATCCACCACAACGTCGCCGGCGAGAAGGTCCACGCCCTGCTCACGGCGCTGGACGCGGCGTGGGATCGCGCCGCGCCGTACGCCGCCTTCGGCAACCGGCAGCGCTGGATCGCGACGGCCGACGGGCTCGAGCACCCGAAGGACGTCACGCGCGCCCGGTTCGGCGAGCTGACGGTCCCCTGGGAGAGTGTCTGTCCATGACGGACCACATCCACCTCGTCAACAACGGCAAGCGCGACCTCACCCTCGACCAGCTGGCCAAGCAGCAGCCCGGCATGGACCGGCTGATGGCTGAGGTCGGCCCGCGGGTGCACCGCATGTACTACGCCGCGAAGGCCGGCAACTGGCCGCTGGCGGCGTACTTCTGCAAGTCCGTCGTCAAGCAGCTGCAGCTGTGCGTGGAGAGCCGGCCCAAGTACGACCCGGAGATGGCCGACTACCTGGCAGCCGACTACGCGCCGGTGAGCTCGGCCATCAAGGCCGAGGACGCGGTCGCGTTCGACCTGGCCTACACGCACATGGTCGACCGGGCCAACGAGCTGCACGTCGTGTTCGGCAAGCCGTTCCTCGTCTGGCAGACGCCGGCGCAGCCGCCCGACGACCTCGACCTGTCAGCCGGGATGACATGACGTACGACGCCGTCCCCACGATCCGCAGGGAGTCGGACGCGTTCCTCGCCGCAGCACGCAGAGGCCTCGACGCGCACGTGCCGGGTTGCCCCGAGTGGAAGGTGCGCGAGCTGACGCAGCACCTCGGCAGTGTCCATCGCTTCCACACCCGCCACATCGTGCGGGGAGTGACCGACCCGCCCGAGGCCTTCGCCGCGGAGCTGCCCTCGGATGATGACCTGCTGCAGTGGTTCGACGAGGGGGTCGACGAGCTGCTCATCACCCTGCGCAGCGTTCCGCTGGACAGCCCGGCGTGGAACTGGGCTCCGCACACGCCGCAGGTCGCCGCGTTCTGGCCGCGGCGGATGGCGCTCGAGACCGCGGTCCACCGCTGGGACGCGGAGTCGGCCCACTCCGACGCCGCCGGCTTCGACCTGGACATCGCCGTCGACGGCATCGAAGAGATGCTCACGGTGATGAGGCCGGCCGAGCCCGACCCCGACTCGCCGACCGGCACGGCAGTCGTGCGGACCAACGATGCCGACACCTCCTGGGCGGTGCGGCTCTCGCCCGGCTCCTTCGAGGTCCTCGGCACGGAGCCGACGGACCCCGCCGCGACGATGGAGGGCACGGCCACCGCGCTGCTGCTGGCGCTGTGGGGCCGGCTACCCCTGTCGGCCGTCGACACGACCGGAGACCCGGCTCTGCTCGCGTACCTGACGGGCTGACCCCGAACACGCCGAAAGGGCCGCCCCTGGAGGTTGGCGGCCCTTCGACGTACTGCAGGTCTGTGCCGGCGATCAGTCGGCGAGCAGGATCGCGATCTCGGCGTCGATGTCGACGACCTCCTCCTCGGCGCCGGTCGGCACCGCGAGGTAGGTCTGCTGGAGGAACTCGACGAGGGCGTCGCGGTCGATCTCGAAGAGCGCCGAGCCGGACGGGGAGGCCATCGCCAGGTTGACGAAGTGCTCGCGGCCGACGACGGAGGGCCACACGCGGATGTCGCCCTCGCCGACGGTCTTCGCGACGCCGTCGGTGAGGAGCTGGCGGGCGAACATCCACTCGACGATGCCGTCACCCTCGCCGCCGGTCTCGAACGCGACGCGGACGGCCCACGGGTCGGCGGTCTCGTAGCGCAGGCCGGCGATGACCGGGAGCGAGGGTCCGCCCGGCACGACCAGGCGGAGCTCGAGCTCGGCGGTGACGGTCGCGATGTGGGTCATCGTCGGGCCTTCCAGTTCGGAGGTGCGGCGGTGGGGGTCAGACACCGCAAGCAACGAGCCGCCGGCCGTCCGGCAACGCTCGGTGACGGCATTCACTCGACCGGGTGAGGGTCTTACACACGCATATCGGGCGCAACATGGGCGTATGACAGGGCCGGTTGGACGAACCCGGTGCCGGGGTAGGAGCAAAGCATGTCTGATGAGCTGGTGGTGCTGCGCGGCGGGAGCCGCGACGGCGAGAGCACGACGGTCGACATCGGCGTACGGCGGATCCTGGCGGCGTCCGACGCCCCCGGACTGTTGGACGTCTACGAGGCCAACGGCGAGACCGAGCAGCTGCGCGGGAACGACGAGCCGGCTTTCGTCTTCGTGCACGCCGGCCAGGAGCCCGCTGACGGCGTCGCGCCGGAGATGCTGCACCCGCCGGCCGGCTAGTCGTTCAGGAAGTCGCTGATCAGCGCCCGCAGGCGGGACCGCTCCCGGATCATGACGCCGGGGCGCTCGAAGACGGTCAGGCGGGCCTTGGGCAGTACGGCGGCCAGGTCGCGCGCGACCTGTGCCGGGTGGAGGGGGTCTCCCTCCTGTGCGAGCACCAGCACGTCCGCAGCGACGGCGGCGAGCGACGACCTGTCGTCGACCGGCGTGACCGGGGGCAGTGACGCGACGGCCGTCGGGATGCCGGGCGAGCTCAGCAGGAAGCGCGCGCGATCCTTGATGTAGCCCGCTGCCCCGGGTCGCAGCTCCGGGGGGAGCTCGCCCTCGACGAAGTCACGCACGCCGTCCTCGTCCCGGTTGTGGATCGCATCGACGAGGACAGCGAACCGGCGTACGGCGTCGTCGGTCCTCGGCCGGTCGATCGCGCCCGGAAGGAACAGCACGACCTTCTCGAACCGGGCCGGGTGCCGCGACAGGACCGACAGGATCGCGCCGGCGCCCATCGAGACACCGAGCGCACGGGTCGCGTCGTGGTGGTCGGCGACGGTCAGCAGGTCGTCGCCGAGGTCGCGGTAGGTGAACGGCTCCGGCACGTCCCCGGCGTGTGCGCGCGCGGCGTAGAAGACCCGCGTGCCGGTGATCCCGCTCAGGAGCGGACGGGTCTCCGCGACGGAGGCGCCGAGGCCGTGCGCCGCGACCGTGACGGGCTGTCCGGAGCCGGTGACCGTCGCGGCGAGGGCGGCTAGCCCCACGGTCCGCCCGGCCGCATGCCGCGCACCGCCGGCCGGACGTCGACGAGGTAGACGATTGCGGCGACCGCGATGATGAAGCCGAAGAAGCCGAGGATCCCGCCGAGCCCGATCAGCGACACCAGCAGGCAGCCGCCAAGGATGGCGAGCCAGATCTGCTTGGTCTGCTTGCCGGCCGCGACGAACGCGGCGGCGGGACGGGTGGCGGCGTCGATCAGCGCCCAGGCCACCAGGACGAGGAGACCGAGATCGAGCAGGCCCACGAGGCCGCCGGCGAGGGAGAACATGACAAGACCGTAGAACGCGCACGACCCCCGGGCCGCGAGGGCACCGGGGGTCGTACGTGCTTGGGGGTTCGAGCTAGCCGATCTTGGTGGCGGCGTCCTCGACGGCCTTCTCGCCGGCCTTGACGGACTTCTTCGCGGCGGTCGCGGCGGCCTCGGCCTTGCGCACGGCCTCCTTGCCCTCGGCGAGGGCGGCCTCGGTGGCCGGCTGACGACGGATCGCCTTGACGAGACGCTCGCCGCGGACGGTCAGCTTGGAGTAGACGTCGGTGGCCTTCTCGCCGGCCTTCTCGACGTTGGCGCGAACCGTGACGGGGAGGGCGGTGACCTGGGCCGGGACCTCGGCGAGCAGGGCCTGGGCCTTCTTCGTGACGTTGGTCGTCGCGACGGTGAGCTCGGCCGGGATCTCCTTGGCGCGCTCGATCGCGAGGTCGGCGACACCGACGTAGGCGAACAGCGGCTTCTTGGCCTGCGCGGCGTCGAAGGTCGGGAGGTTCTTGAGGGTGAAGCGACCGGTGACGGTGTTGCCGGTCTTCTTGACGTCAGTGGTGACGGTCATGCGGTGCCTCCTGAGGCGGTCGTCTTCCTGGTAGCGGTCCGCTTCGCGGGCGCCTTGGCTGGGGGGGTCTTGAGGGGAGCGGGCTTGGTCGCGAGGGGCTCGGTGGCACCGGCCGCGGGCGATCCGGCAGCAGCCGTGCTCGTGGCCGTCGATGGTGCGTCCGCGTTCTCCTTGCGGAAGCTCTCGTAGATCTCGAGCAGCACCTGCTTCTGCCGCTCGTTCAGCGCCTCGTCGGCGAGAACGGCGTCGGCGACGAGGCCGCTGCCCTCCCGCTGCTCGAGGATGCCGGCCTGCACGTAGAGCGCCTCGGCGGAGATGCGCAGCGCCTTTGCGATCTGCTGCAGGATCTCCGCACTCGGCTTGCGCAGCCCGCGCTCGATCTGGCTGAGGTAGGGGTTGCTGACACCGGCGAGCTTGGCCAGCTGGCGCAGCGAGACGTTGCTGTCGCGGCGCTGGGTGCGGATGTAGTCACCGAGGTGGCGAACGTCGATCCCTGCCATGGTGACCTCCCTCCGCGCCCTGTCGTTGCTGACAACAACGAACCTACGGGAGGGTGCTAGCAGTTGCAAGCAGTCCTGCTAGCAGGGTCTGGTGAGGCTCGTCACACGGCGTTCCGGTCGGCCTGCGGCAGCACGTTGTCGGGTGCCTGCCGCGGCAGCGGGACGACCCGGCCGGCCAGCAGAGCCCGCAGCTGGTCGTCCTGGTGGCCGACGGCGCGCTCGTGCCACCAGCGGCGCATGGCCGCCAGCGAGACGCCGCCCCACAGGGACAGCAGCACCAGGATCGTCCTCACGGAGCGAGGATCGGCATCCGTGCGGCACGTTCTGTTGCTGCACCCGGGTGACTAGGAGTCGGACTGCGCGAACAGCCCGCGCCCGACCGCCTGGTAGGCGACGGTGGCGTACTGCTCGGTCGAGCTGTCTGCCTTGGCGGCGTCGTCCAGGCAGTGCGTCTTCTCGGTGCAGCCGTCGGCGAAGCCGACGAAGACCCGGCCGTCACGCGTGACGCCCGCGTCCATGAAGTCCAGCAGGTTGCGAGCCGACGTTGCCGTAACACCGCTGTCGGAGATGCCGCCGCGCTGGACCGGGTCGGACGTGACCTGCGTGGTGGTCCACGAGACACCGTTGTCGTACGTCGTCGCGACGAAGAGGTTCCAGAGCGCGTCCTTGTCGTCGTACACCGAGACGCCCTCGGTGGGCACGTGTCGTGTCCCGAGGAAGGCGACGGCCGCGCGGCCGGGACCGCCCGCGACCATGGTGGCGAAGGAGGCTCCCGCGAGGGCGGGGCGAACCGACCCGGCGAGGTCGACCGGCTTGCCCCAGTGGGCCGCGCCGTCAGCCGAAACGGCGACCATCGGGTGGGCGTCGAGGTTCTGCGTCCACGCCTCGAAGACGGACCCGTCCGTCGTCACCGCAACCGACGGGTCGAAGCCGCGGTCGGGGGTGCCGACGCCGGGGATCACCCATGGTGACCAGTCGAGGCCGTTGTCGCGGCTCAGGAAGCCGCCGACCCCGTTGGACCCTCCTGCGGCGCAGTTCTTGCTCGGCACGTAGACCGTGCCGTCGGGCGCCACCTTCACGTGGCCGAAGAGCCCGAAGCAGCCGGTGACAGTGACGCCCGGCGACCAGGTGCCGCCCCCGTCAGCGCTGCGCGAGCACTGGTTCAGGACGGGGTACTGCTGGCAGTAGTAGGCCGCAGTCGACCCCGCCGCGCCGAGCGGCGGCGGGCCGTGGAAGGGCCCGAGACCGACCGTCGGGTGATCGATCAGCCCGGTGCAGGGGATCGATGAGCTCCAGCTCTCGCCGTCATCCTGCGTGCGGGACATGAACGCGCAGGGCCCGTCGTCGCCGCCGGCCAGCGTGACACCCGTCGCGGGGTCCGTGGCCAGGATCGGGTCGAGGTTGAAGAGCGAGTACGGCGAGGACACGTCGGACCAGGTGATGCTCGGCGGCTGTGCGTGGTCATCGACGTGCAGCTTGTACGTCGCCGCCCCTGCCATGTAGAGCGCGTTGCCGCTCTTCCAGCTGATGCCGAGCGACGGCTCTCCGGCGGAGTCGGAGCTGGACAGGCTCTGTGGTGCGGCTGAGACGACAAAGCCCGGCGTACCGGAGCCGAAGGCAGGAGCAGCAGCCCCGGAGGGGGCGGCAGCGACCGCGGCCAGCAGCAGCCCGGCCAGCAGCGCGAAGCGGGCGCAGCGCGACGACCGGGGCATGCGCGGGAAGGTTCGCCGCGACGGGCTCTTCTCCTGCTCCTAGGCTCGCAGCGTGAGCACCCTGCGGGACCTGGACGGCTCGGACCTCGTCCTGGGGGTGGCCACCGCGTCGTTCCAGATCGAGGGGGCGACGTCGGCCGACGGACGCGGCCCGTCCATCTGGGACACGCTCTGCCGACGGCCCGGGGCCATCAAGGACGGGTCCGACGGCAGCACCGCGTGCGGTTCCTACGACCGGGTCGACGAGGACCTCGACCTCATCCGTGACCTGGGCGTCGAGGCCTACCGCTTCTCGATCGCCTGGCCGCGCGTGCAGCCGGACGGTCGCGGGGAGGCGAACGCGGCCGGGCTGGACCACTACGAGCGCGTGGTCGACGGCTGTCTCGCGCGCGGGATCGTCCCGCTGCCGACGCTGTACCACTGGGACCTGCCGCAGCCGCTCGAGGACGACGGCGGCTGGCCGGCCCGCGCGACAGCACAACGCCTCGCCGACTACGCGGGCATCGTCGCCCGGCGTCTCGGTGACCGGGTCACGTGGTGGTCGACGCTCAACGAGCCGTGGTGCAGCGCCTTCCTCGGCTACGCCGCCGGCATCCACGCACCCGGCCGTCAGGAACCGGCCGCTGCCTTCGCCGCCGCCCACCACCTGCTGCTCGGGCACGCACTGGCGGCAGAGGCCGTCAGGGCAGCGGCCCCCGCGGCCTCGGTCGGGATCGTGCTCAACCTCGCGCCGGTGTGGCCCGAGGAGGACGCCGCCCGCGAGGCGGCCGACTACGTGGACGCCATCCAGAACCGGCTGTGGCTGGACGCGCTGGTGGACGGCAGCTACCCGGCCATCCTGCCGGCGCTGCACGATCCCGCGCTCGTCCGGGACGGCGACCTCGCCGCCATCGCCGGCAGCGCAGCCTGGCTCGGCATCAACTACTACACCCCCTTCCGGATCGGTCCGGCCGGCGAAGGAGCCGGATCCGAGCGCGTGCAGTCGCCGCGCGCCTACCCCGGCGCCCCCTCGCTGCGCTTCCTGCCACGCGAGCCCGTCACGGAGATGGGCTGGGAGGTCGACGCGAGCGGCCTGGAGGAGGTGCTGCTCACCACGTCACGACGCGCGCCCGGCCTGCCGCTCATGGTCACGGAGAACGGCTCGGCGTACGCCGACGCAACGCGCTCGGCCGACGGCTCGGCCGAGGACGACGACCGGATCGCCTACCTCCGCGACCACCTCGCGGCGACGCGCCGAGCCCGCGACGCCGGCGCCGACGTACGCGCCTACATCGCCTGGACCCTGCTGGACAACTTCGAGTGGGCCGAGGGGTACACGAAGAAGTTCGGCCTCGTCGAGGTCGAGGCCGGCACCTTGCGACGCATCCCGAAGGCGTCGTACCGCTACTACGCCGGCCTCGCCGGACGGGCGAAGCGATAGCCGCCGACGAGATCGGTTCGGGGGCCCAGCGGACGCGTCGGCGCGCACCGGCGCTGGTCGTCGTCCTCGCCCTCGTCCTCGGCGCCTGCCTCGTGGCGGGCAACTCGGTCAGCGAGCACCGGGAGCTGGATCGGCTGATCGCGCGTGTGCACGACGCGCAGGAGGCCATCGCCTACAGCGACCACCGCGTCGCCGCGATGGTCGACTACACCCGGCCGCTGCTGTTCGGGGCATCGGTGCCGGCCCGGGTCCGGGCCGGTCTGCAGCAGCTCGTCGCCGACGCGGCCGCTGGTCAGGTCGACGGCCTGCAACAGGTGCGCGACCGGGCCGACGCCGTCCGGGTGCTGCCCTGGCACCGCGCGCTGGGGCGCGCCAAGGTGGAGCTGGTGCGCTACCTCGGCGCGCGGGTCTCCTACCTGCGGTCGGTGGCTGCCGACACCCGGACGTTGTACGTCGAGCACCCCGAGCTCGTCGCGCTTCTCGGGATCGTGCGTGAGGCGTTCGAGAAAGCGGGCGGGCCGGCGCAGCGGCACCGCGTCGACGTCGCGTTCGCCGGGGGCACACACCCCGCGTGACGTGGGCGCGTCAGCCCTTCAGGCCACCCGCGAGCAGACCGCGCACGAAGAAGCGCTGCAGCGACAGGAACACGAGCACGGGGATCACCATCGAGATGAAGGCACCCGCGGACAGCAGCTGCCATGCGGTGCCCTGCGTGCCGCTCAGGTTGGCCAGCGCGACGGTCAGCGGAGCCACGTCCGGAGTCCCGCCGGCGAAGGTCAGCGCCACGAGCAGGTCGTTCCACACCCACAGGAACTGGAAGATGCCGAACGCCGCCAGCGCCGGGGTGAGCAGTGGCATCAGCACCTTGAAGAAGATCTGCACATGCCCGGCGCCGTCCATGCGGGCGGCCTCCACCAGCTCGCGCGGGATCTCCTTCATGAAGTTGTGCAGCAAGAAGATCGCCAGCGGCAGGCCGAACATGGCGTGCGACAGCCAGATGGTCCAGAACGTGCCGGCCAGACCGGCCTTGACGTAGAGCGAGAGCAGCGGGATCAGGGTCACCTGGATGGGGACGATCTGCAGCGCGAAGACGCAGACGAACAGCAGGTTGCGGCCCTTGAACTCGATCCAGGCGAACGCGTAGGCCGCCAGCGACGCCAGAGCGATCGGGATGAGGACGGCGGGGATGGTGATGACGGCGGAGTTCACGAAGAAGGTGCCGAGACCGCCGCCGTTGGAGCTGAGTGCCTGGCGGTAGTTGTCCAACGTGAAGCTCGGGTGGGCGACGAAGTTCCACCAGCCGGAGTCGTCGATGGCCGCCTTGGGCCGGAACGACGTCACGAGCAGCCCGAACGTCGGCGCGGTCCAGAGGAATGCGAGGAGCACAGCCGCGAGCGATGCCCACGGCGAGGTCAGCCGCTTCTTGAGCTTGCCGCCTGCTGCGTCCAGCGCAGCGATGCTCGGCGTGCTCGTGACCGGCAGGACCGCATCACCCGTCGTCGCGCTCATCTGGGGCCCCCGACGCGTCGTGAGCGCAGCGAGCGACGTGGTGGGGATTTCGTCATCGTCCCTCCGAGGAACGCAGCTGGCGGACGTTGTAGGCGACGATCGGTACGACGAGGACGAACAGGAGCACCGCGAGTGCGGCACCCAGCCCCTGGTTGTTGGAGCGGAAGCTCTGGCTGTAGAACTCGTTGGCCACGACGCTGGTGTCGAACTGACCGCCCGTCATGGTGCGGACGATGTCGAACACCTTCAGGGTCCCGATGCCGATCGTCGTCAGGACGACGATGAGTGCCGGCCGGATGCTCGGGACCGTGACGTAGCGGAACATCCCCCAGGCGCGGACACCGTCCAGCCGGGCGGCCTCGACGATGTCTTCGGGGATGGCCTTGATCGACGCCGAGAGCACGGTCATCGCAAACCCGGCCTGGATCCAGATCATCACGATGATGAGGAACACCGTGTTCCACGGGGAGTTGATGAGGAACTGGTGCGGGCTGCCGCCGAGCTTGACGAGGATCTCGTTGAGCAGCCCGGTCTGCTTGATCCCCTGCTGGTCCGGGCGGAACTCGTAGACGAACTTCCAGATGATGCCCGCGCCGACGAACGAGATGGCCATCGGCAGGAAGATCAGCGCCTTCGCCAGCGCCTCGACGCGCGCCTTGTCGACGAGGATCGCGTAGAGCAGTCCTACTGCCGTCGCCACGAACGGCGTGATGACGACCCAGAGAACCGTGTTGCGCAGGACGGTGCGCTGGTCCGGGTCGCCGAAGATGGTGCGGTAGTTGTCGATGCCGATGAAGGCGTTGCCGGCCGCGTTGTAGAACGACTGGTAGATCGTCTTGAGGCCGGGGTAGACGAGCCCGACCGAGATCAGCGCCACGGTCGGAAGCAGGAACGCCGCGGCGACGACCCGGTCACCGCGCCGGCCCGAGAAGCGGCTGGCGATCGCCAGGATCACGCCGACGACGGCGATGAACAGGCCGATCGCCTCGAACATGGTGAGGAACTTGTGCGCGGTGCTCACGCCGACACCCTTCCGCAGATCCTGGGAAGGGGCCAGGCGCGCCGGCCGGCGCGCCTGACCCCTCCGTCGGTCAGCCTGCTCGCTCTACTTCGGCCAGGACGCCTCGATCTTGTTGACGGTGTCCTTCGTGCTCTGACCGGTGATCCAGTTGGTCGCCTGCTTCCAGAACGAGTTGGAGCCCACGGCGGCCGGCATGGCGTCCGAGCCGTCGAACCGGAAGACCGCCTTCGGGTCCTGCAGCACGCTGATGGCCAGTTTGTCGATGTCGCTGCAGTTTGCTGCCTTCGCCGGGTCGGCGTTCTTGTTCGGCGTCACGCACCGACCGCCGCCGCCCTGCTCGGCAAGGTTGGCCCAGGTGGCGCTGGCGACGAACTGCTGGAAGGCGTGCACCTCGGGAGCGTCACGGAAGCCCAGCATGAACTCGCCACCGCCGAGCACGGGCTTGTCGGTCGCCAGCTTCCCGGGCAGGTAGAAGGCGAAGATGTCGCCGGTCGGGCTGACGGTCGTGCCCTTCGGCCAGTTGGCGGCGTAGAAGCTCGCCTGGCGGTGGAAGGAGCAGTTGCCCTTGAGGATCGGCAGGCCGCCGTCCTGGAACGTGGTGCTGGCGATGCTCTTGACGTCGCCGAGTCCGCCGTTCACGTACTTCGAGTTCTTGAGGTACTGACCGACGGCGTCAAGCGCCGCGGTCGGCTCCGAGGAGTTGAACGCGATCGAGTGGTTGACCCACTTGTCGTACTCGTCCGGACCCCAGAGCCGGAGCATCCAGTCCTCCATCCAGTCGGTCACCGGCCAGCCGGTGGCCTCACCGCTGCCGATGCCGGCACACCACGGCTTCTTGCCGGTCGCCGCGATCGTGTCGGACAGGGTCTTGAGCTCGTCGAGCGTCGTGGGCACCTTGTAGCCCTTGGCGGCGAACTCCTTCGGCGAGTACCAGACGAGGGACTTCATGCTGGCGTTCTGCGGCGGCGCGTAGAACTTGCCGTCGGCGGAACCGAGGTCCTTCCAGCTCGGCGCGAAGTTGGCGTCGACCTCGGTCGACGTCGCCGCGTCGGCCGGCACGGCCTTGCCCGTCGCGACCAGGGTCTTCAGCAGACCGGGCTGCGGGATGATGCCGATGTCAGGCAGGTTGCCCGCCTTGGCGCGGACCAGGATCTGCGCCTCGAAGCTCTTGTCGAACTCGCCCTTGATGGTCACGCCCGTGCACTTCTCGAACGGCGCCCAGGTGTCCTTCAGCAGCTGGTCCTCGGGGGTGACGATGCCGGTGTAGACCGTGACCGTCTTCCCCTTGAGGTTGCCGTAGACCGCGTAGTCCTCACACCCCGCCTGCGGGCTGGCGCTGGTGCCGCCGGCTGCCCCCTTGGTGCTCCCGCCCGACGAGCCGCCACAGGCGCTCACGGCAAGCGCGAGCACGGCGAGACCGGCGAGGCCGGTGAGCCCCCGTCGATGGATTCGAGATGTCATGCAGACCTCCAAGACGGGGGGCACGGCTGCCAGCTCACGCTGACGAGCCCCCGGGCGGCGCTCATGCAAGCGCTTGCGGAACAGACCCGCAACCGAACTGAAGTAATTGGCGGTAACGATTCCGTCACGGACTTGTGTCCGCGGGCGCGGCTGTCGTGGTCCGGCAGACCAGGCGGGTCTCGGCGAGCACGTGCTCGTGCCGGCGTGAGCTGTCGCCGGCGATCACCGCGAGGACGAGCTGCGCGGCGACCTGGCCCTGCTCGAACACCGGCTGACGCACGGTCGTGAGACCCATCGTCTCGCTGAGGTCGTGGTCGTCGACACCGACGACCGACACGTCACCGGGAACGCCGAGGCCGGCCTCGCGGGCCGCCCGGATCACGCCGAACGCGATCTCGTCGGACGCGGCGAAGACGGCCGTCGGCGGCTCCTCGAGCGCCAGGAGCCGCTGCATCGCGCGGTGGCCGCCGGGTGCGGTGAAGTCACTGGTCTCGCCGTACCAGGGCGGCGGTTCGAGCCCCGCCTGGCGCATCGCCGAGAGCCAGCCCGCACGCCGGTCGAGCGGCGTCGTGTAGTTGAGCTGGTCCTCGGGATCGCCACCTACATGAGCGATCCGGCGGTGTCCGAGTGCGATCAGGTGCTCCGTGGCGGTGCGTCCCACCGCGACGTCGTCGACACGCACGCTCATCGTGCCGGAGACGGCGACACCGACGAACGCGGTCGGTACGGCGAGACGGCGTACGCCGTCCATCTCCTGACCCGTGAGCGGCGCGGTGAGGATGACCATGCCGTCGACGCGGCCCTGCAGCACCTCCGGCCGGAAGGGGGCGACGTCTCCGGTCATGGGCTCACCGACGCCGACGAGCAGCGCGTCGTAACCGACGCCGCGCAGCTCCCGCTCGACCGCCTCGATCGCGGTCGCGAAGAACCAGCGACGGACGTACGGCGTGACGACACCGACCGTCAGGGTCTTGCCGGTGGCGAGGCTGGACGCGCTGCGGCTGACGACGTAGCCGAGGTCCGACGCGACCCGACGCACGGTCTCCTGGGTGTCCGTGGAGACGCTCGGCAGGCCCCGCAGGGCGCGCGAGACCGTCGCCGTGGAGACCCCCGCGGCACGGGCGACATCCTCGATCCGGACTGGCACCTGCCCGATTCCCCCCGATGCAAACGTTTGCAGAGGCGCCCGGAGTGTGCCCCAGCGGGCCCGGGCTGGCAATCCCCCGGCCGCGGGGGCCGTGAACCGGCGCGATCGGCTTCCGCCGGGGGGTGCCGCGGCGACCGGGACTGTGGCAGGTTGCGGGGCGTCGCAGCCACTGCGGCGTGCTCTTCCACTCGGATCGTCCGGCACGTTCCTGCCGGTGGAGAGGATCGATGCCCCATGGCCACCGTCACCTTCGAGAAGGCGACCCGGCAGTACCCCGGTGCCCCGCGACCCGCGGTCGACGCGATTGATCTCGAGGTCGGTGACGGCGAGTTCCTCGTCCTCGTCGGGCCGTCCGGTTGCGGCAAGTCGACGACGTTGCGCATGCTCGCCGGCCTCGAACCCGTCGACGGCGGCAAGATCCGCATCGGTGACCGGGACGTCTCCGACGTCGCGCCGAGCGACCGCGACATCGCGATGGTGTTCCAGACCTACGCGCTCTACCCGCACATGACGGTCGCCGAGAACATGGGCTTCGCGCTGAAGATCGCGGGCCGGCCGAAGGACGAGATCCGTACCCGGGTCGCCGAGGCCGCGCAGATCCTCGACCTCACCGACTACCTCGACCGCAAACCGAAGGCGCTCTCCGGCGGTCAGCGTCAGCGCGTCGCGATGGGCCGGGCGATCGTGCGCAGCCCGCAGGTGTTCTGCATGGACGAGCCGCTGTCCAACCTCGACGCGAAGCTGCGCGTCGCGACCCGCGCGCAGATCGCGTCGCTGCAGCGACGGCTCGCCGTGACGACGGTCTACGTCACGCACGACCAGGTCGAGGCCATGACGATGGGCGACCGCGTCGCCGTACTGAAGGACGGCGTCCTGCAGCAGGTCGACAAGCCGCGGGCGATGTACGACAGCCCCAACAACATGTTCGTCGCGGGCTTCATCGGCTCGCCGGCGATGAACCTTCTCAACGTCCCCATCACCGGCGACGGCAAGGCGCACCTCGGCGACTTCGAGCTGCCGCTGCCGCGGGGCGCGAAGTTCAGCGGCGCGGAGGCCGCGGTGGGCATGCGACCGGAGAACTTCTCCCTCACCACGGCGGGCAAGGGGATTCCCGTGATCGTCGAGCTGGTGGAGGAGCTCGGGTCCGACGCGTTCCTGCACGGCAGCGTGCAGGACGATGCCGGCTCGAAGGACCTCCTCGTCGCGCGGGTCAACCCGAAGACCCCGCCGGCGAAGGGCGAGACGATCTACCTCGCCCCCGCGCCGGAGCACGTGCTCTGGTTCGACCCCGCCACCGGCGAGCGCGTCGCCACCTGACGTTCGCGTTTCCGAGCACCTCCGCGAGGTGTGCGCACCGCACGCTCACGCCGCACGCTCGGGGCGCGCACAGGTCCGCGTCCGCCGCCGAGGTGTGCGCACCGCACGCTCACGCCGCACGCTTCCTGTGCGCACACCTTCCTCGGGTTCACGCGACGCGGAGCTGACGGCCGCGCTCGTCGATGATCCCGGCAAGATCGCGCCGGACGCCCGTCCGGTCCCCTAGGGCTGCCTCGCGGAATCGCGCGGTCTGCCACCCAGCGGTCATGAACTGCCGGTCTCGTCGCTGGTCCGCCGCAATCTGAGCATCCGTGGAATGGAACAAGAGGCCGTCCGCCTCGAAGGCGAGGCGCAACTCCTCGATGACGACATCAGCGCGCCCGAGGTCCGCGCCCGTTCGATTCCGTACGACGAACTGGCGCCGCACCTCGATCCCCGGCGCGACACTCAGCACGTCGGCGTGCAGCTGGTCCTCGAGAAGCGACTCACGCTCGGGCGTCCAGAGGCTGACGACACGGGTGAGTCGCGCCAGTCCGCGGCGGCAGGCCAGTGGTTCGGCGGCGCTAGCGACCTCGGCTGCCGTCGCCTTCTCCTTGCGCACAGCACTGAGCAAGACCGCGGACAGGGTGCGCTCGTCCAGCAGCTGCGCAAGATCGACGATCGTCCGTGCCGGCGGGCTCCACCGAAAGAACCCGTCCGTGCACAGCTCTGGCACCTGCCGCGTCCTCACGACAACGAGCTCCGGGCGGCTGCGGTGACCGTCCTCGAACGGCACGCCCAATCGCACGCGGTCGTCATCGGGCACCCAGATGCCCTCGCGTCTGGCCGCGCTGTGGTGACTGAGCCAGCCCGCCTCGGCCCAGAGCATCGCGGCCGCCTCGAGCAGATCGCGGTCGACATCGAGCACGAGGGGCCCGACAACGCCGGGGAGGACCTCCTGCCACAGCCCCGACCTCAGCCGCCGGCGCAACTCGTCCGCCCGGCGGCTGATCGACACGAGATCGCTTTCGCGCAGCAGCCCTGACTGGGCGCGCGCGTGGAGGAGGAGGTTGCGCTCGAGCTCGACGGACACGCACCGACCGTCGCGCGTCGCGTCCGCGGGCGCCAGAACCTCGCGCGGAGCTGTGGACAGGTGGCCCGTCGCGGGTGTGCGTCGTCGGAGTGTGCGTCGTGAGCGTGCGATGCGCACACCTCTAGCGGGACCCGGCAGGTGTGCGTGGCCGGAGCGTGCGTCGTGAGCGTGGGACGCGCACACTTGTCTCGAGCCCGTCGCAGGTGTGCGTGGCCGGAGCGTGCGGCGTGAGCGCGCCACGCGCACACCTGTCTCGAGACCTCGCGGGTGTGCGTGGCCGGAGCGTGCGGCGTGAGCGTGGGACGCGCACACCTGTCTCGAGACCTCGCAGGTGTGCGTGGACGGAGCGTGCGGCGTGAGCGTGGGACGCGCACACCTGTCTCGAGACCGCGCAGGGTCGGTGGGCGGTGGAGTCAGGCGAGTACGGCGGTGACGCGGACCTCGCCGACGACGCGACCGCCGCCGAGCACGGGCGTGGTCGCGAGCTCGTCGAGGACCGGCGCGTCGACCCCGAGCCGGCGCAGGGCAGCAACGAGGATCGGCGTACGGGCCCGGCCGGCGCCGTCCTCGACCTTGAGCGCAACGGCTGAGCCGTCGGCGAGCGCCACGGCGTAGACGCCCTCGGCACCGTCCTTGGCCACCAGTCCCGGGATGCCCTCCATCAGCCGCGTCACGTCGCGATCGGTGCCGCCCACGAGATGCGGATGCGCACGCATCGCGTCCGCGACCCGGGGCTGCGTGCGGATGAGCGTCCTGAACGCACGCGCGAGACCGCGCAGCGAGAGCGCGTGCTGCGGTGCGCCGCAGCCGTCGACCGCAACGTGCTTCACCGGTTCACCGGCGAGCTCCTCGATCCACGCCTGCATCGCGACCTGCACGGGATGAGCCGCGTCGAGGTAGGCCGCGGTGTCCCAGCCGTTCGCGACGCAGCACGCGAGCATCGCGGCATGCTTGCCGGAGCAGTTCATCGTCAGCGTCGTCGGTTGCTCGCCGCGGGCAAGCAGGGCGTGCGCTGCCCGTTCGTTCAGCGGCAGCATCGGCGGGCACTGCAACGCCCGAGGGTCGAGGCCGGCTTCGTCGAGCATCCGTCGTACGACGGCGAGGTGCTCGTCCTCACCGGAGTGGCTGGCGGTGGCCAGCGCCACCTGCTCGTCGTCGGCCGGCTGCCAGCCCGCTTCGAGCAGGCCGACCGCCTGCAGCGGCTTGTTGGAGCTGCGGGGGAAGACGGGTCGCACGACGTCGCCGAGCGCCAGCAGCGTCGAGCCATCGGGCCCGAGTACGACGACGGACCCGGTGTGCGTGCCTTCGACGTAGCCGGAGCGGATGACCTCCGCGAGGACGGGCAGGGTCAGGACTGCTCGCCGAGGATCGTGTCGACGTCGGCCTCGCCGTCGCGGTAGCGGCGGGTGATCTCGGCGCTGCAGGCGTCCATGACGGTCTGCACCTCGCGGCGCTTGCCCGACAGCGTCTGCTCCTCCTCGGAAAGCGTCCGCATCGCATGGGCCAGCTCGTCGGTCGACCGGGCGGCGACGTCGGAGAGATCGACATCGGCGACGAGCGCCTCGACGTAGCGCCGGTGGCTGTCGGCACGGGAGGGCTCGACGGTCACGTGGCGGCCCAGTCCGCGGGCCGGGCCGCGCGGCTCGTCGGCCAGGATCGCGGCGAGGTCCTGGACCAGGTTGCCCGAGCCCTTGCCGTCGCGGCGGTTGAGCTCGGCCCGGATGACATCGAGCCGCCCCTGGACCATCCGCCGGATATAGGACAGATCGACCTCTTCCTGCTCCGCCTCACCGCGCAGCTCGCGCAGCTCGGCGATGTCGACGGACTGCAGGTCGGACAGGTAGTCCTCGGCGAGCACACGGTCGATCCGCCGGGTGCCCTTGGCCGGGCTGCTGTCGGTGCTCACGCCGAATCCCTCCGTGTCGTCGACGTCCATCGTGTCAGATGCCAGGCTGCGCGGGACAGGGATGCTTTCCGTTGCGCCGGACGGCTCAACGTAGGGTCTTTTCCTGCCGAAGCCTTCTGAGCGGGGTCTCCCGCTTCCGTGCGGCGGCTGTGAGGGAGGCTGAGCGTGCTCAAGGGCGACCTCGCCGGCACCCCGCTCCCAGCCCTCCTCGAGCAGCTCGCCGAGGGGGTCGCCACCGGCTGCCTGCACGTCCTCGACCCGGGCGGGGACGAGGCCAAGGTCTACCTCCGAGGCGGCCGGGTCTACGCCGTCGTCGTACCGGGACGCCGGCCGCAGCTGGGTGCCCGCCTGGTCTCCTCCGGTGACCTCGCCCCTGAAGCCCTCGCCGAGGCGCTCGAAGCGCAGCGGACCGAGCTCCAGGGCTGGCGGCTCGGCGAGCTGCTGGTCCACCTGTCGTACGTCGACCAGCCGGTCGTCGAGGCGTTCGTGCAGGAGCAGGTCCGCGAGTCGATGTCGGACCTCCTGCAGTGGCCCGAGGCGAACTGGAAGTTCCGCATCAACGAACGGACGCGCGAGGACGTCGCGCCGCCGGTGTCCGTGGCCGAGCTGCTCGCCGAGGTCAACCGCCGCCGCCGGGAGTGGCAGGAGATCGAGCAGGCCGTCCACGGGCCGGCTGCGGTGCCGCTGCTGTCCGCCGCCGGGTCGAGCTCGGCCGAGATGGAGATCGACGCCGACGCGTGGTCGCTGCTGTGCAAGGTCGACGGCGTACGCACCGTTGCAGATCTCGCGCGCGACTGCGGCTTCACCCTCTTCGAGGCCGGCCAGGTGGTCTACACGCTCGTTCAGGCCGGGCTTCTCGAGGTCGAGGAGGACCTCACGGGGCCGGAGCCGTCCGTCGCGCCCGCGTCGATCGAGACCGAGTTCGACGCCGGCGCCGTCGCCTCGCGACTCGTGTCTGCCCTCTCCGGAGGCGGTACGTCGGCGCCGCCGGCAGGGCCGATCCCGTCCGCGCGCAAGGCCGACCGCACCCTGAACCTCCCGTCGGCCGACGACGAGATCGACCACTCGATCGACCGGGTCTCGGCCGCGCTCGCCGCGCTGCTCGGCCCCGAGACCGCGTCCGACGACGTCTTCAACGCGCCGGCCACCCGCAAGAAGCCGGCGGCCCCGGAGGTCGACCCGGAGGTCGCCCGCAAGCAGGCCGAGAAGGACCGGCGCGCCGCCAAGCGCCGGGAGAAGGACGCCGCCGAGCTCGCGGCGGCGCAGGCCGAGCTGGAGGAGGCCCGCAAGGCCGCCGAGGCCGACGCGGCCGGTCCGATCGCGGAGGTCCTGGACCTCGACGAGGCGCGCCGCGAGGCCGCGCGCCGAGACGAGGAGGCCGCCGAAGAGGCGCGCCGCGACGAGGAAGCGCGCGCAGCCGACGCAGCCCGCCTGGCCGAAGAGATCCGCCTGGTTGAAGAGGCTCGCCTCGCCGAAGAGGCCCGCGTCGCCGAGGAAGCGCTCGCTGCCGAAGAGGCCCGCCTCGCCGAGGAAGCCCGCGTCGCTGAAGAGGCCCGCCTCGCTGAAGAGGCCCGCGTCGCCGAGGAAGCCCGCGTCGCTGAAGAGGCCCGACTCGCGGAGGAAGCCCGCGCCGCTGAGGAAGCCCGCGCCGCTGAAGAGGCCCGGCTCGCTGAAGAGGCCCGGCTCGCTGAGGAAGCCCGCGTCGCCGAAGAGGCCCGTCTGGCTGAAGAGGCCCGGCTCGTTGAGGAAGCCCGCGTCGCTGAGGAAGCCCGTCTGGCTGAAGAGGCCCGCGTCGCCGAGGAAGCCCGACTCGCCGAAGAGGCCCGCCTGGCCGAGGAAGCCCGCGTCGCCGAGGAAGCGCTCGCAGCCGAGGAAGCCCGCCTCGCCGAAGAAGCCCGCCTCGCCGAGGAAGCCGAAGCTGCACGCCTGGCCGAGGAAGCCGAGGCTGCTCGCGTCGCAGGTGAGGCCGCAGCGCAGCTGGCCGAGGAGCTGCGACTCGCACAAGAGGCCGAAGCCATCCGGCTCGCCGAAGAGGCGCAGCTTGCTGAGGAAGCACTACTGGCTGAACAAGCCCGGCTGGCCGAGGAAGCTCGGCTCGCGGAGCTGGCCAGCATCCCGAGCGTCGAGCCGGATCAGTTCGCCACCCGGACCACCGAGGCCTCCGCCTCCGCTGCAGCCGAGGCTTTCGCCGAACTCAGCGCCGCCGCGACCATTGTCGACGTCGTCACCGAGGCCGAGCCCGCCGTCACCTCGATCGACGACGAGGACCCGCCCATGCAGTACATCCAGCAGGACACAGACACCGCAGCCCTGCTGCGCGAGCTGTCCTCGCTCGGTCTCGACGACGACCCGCCGCCGCCGATCCGGCCGGCTGCCCCGAGCGCACCGCGCCCCGTCACCGCGGCACCGCCCAAGAAGAAGAAGGGCCTGTTCGGCCGCTGACCGACCGCGGCTGAGAGACAACTGACTGCCAGTCCTGTCCAGCCGGCAGCCGTGGTGAGCAGCACTGGGCGTGGGTAAGGTGCCGCCGCTGGGAGCCGGCAGTCAGTCGTTCCAGCCGAAGGCAGTCGGTCCAGCCGAAGGCAGTCGTTCCCGCCGAAGGCAGTCGTTCCCGCCGAAGGCCAAGCTGGCAGATGTTCCAGCGGGATGGCCAAGGCGGCTGCCTGAACGCGGCGCGCAGCCCGCGCCGACGGACTCCTAGCGGCGGCGAGGGAGCAGGTTTCTGGCCGTGGCTGCAGCGCGGGCCGGCGACACCGGCCCGTCATCAGCAGCCGGATCGATCCGCGCTGCCGTCGTAGCGGCCAGCAACTCCGCCTCGTCCGGGACGTTGCGCTTCACCAGCGCCAGCGCGAGCGGCCCGAGCTCGTAGTGGCGGACCGCAGTCCCCACGCGGCCGACCTCGCGACCGTCGAGCGTCACCGCGTCACCCGTCACCGGCAGCTCGCTGTCGCTGCCGTCGAGGTGCAGCAGCGCCAGTCGCCGCGGCGGCCGGCCGAGGTTGAACACCCGCGCCACCGTTTCCTGCCCGCGGTAGCAGCCCTTGTCGAGATGCACTGCCGACGCCAGCCAGCCGACCTCGTTCGGGATGGTGCGGTGGTCGGTGTCGACGCCGAGCCGCGGCTGCCGCCCAGCCACCCGCAGCGCGTCAAACGCCCAGAGGCCGGCCAGTTCCCCGTCGTACAAAGCAAGCTCTGAACGAGCCACCAGCCGATCGGCTCCGGACTGGTGCAGCACGGCCCAGTCGGCGCTGACGTCCGCGACCTCGACCCGCATCATGAAGCGCATCCGGTCCAGGAACTCAATCAAGGCACCCGCAGTCCCCGGCTCCACGTGCGCCCACACCGCCGACCCGTCGTCGACGAGAGACAGGTGGTGCTCGACGTGCCCATGCGGGCTCAGGATCAGCGCCTGCGTCCACTCCCCCGGCGCGAGACCAGTCAGGTGCTGGGTGGTCAGGCTGTGCAGCCACTCGAGCCGGTCGACGCCGGAGATGCGCACGACCGGACGGTGTGACAGGTCCACCGAAGCGGTGCAGGCGACGAGCGCCCGCTGCTCGCGGTAGGGGTCCCCGTAGTGCGCGGCCACGCCGACGTCGGGC
>JAODNA010000057.1 GCA_025465135.1 Frankiales bacterium
CCCGGTTGTTCCTCGACGTCAACCGCTTCGCCCGACACACCGCCTGGCTCCACGGGCTCGCGACGGCGTACATCAAGGTCGCGGTCGCACTGCTCGCGCTGCTCGTCGTGGCCGGGTTCCTGCTGTCACGGGGCCGCGACTCCCAGAAGGTGGCAGCGTCGGTCTGGACCGGCGTCGGCGCGTTGCTCGCCGTCGCCCTCAACCAGCCGCTCGTGCATCACTTCAACGAGCGCCGCCCGTTCGTCGCGCTCCCCCACGTCCTCCTGCTCACCAAGCACGGGGCCGACCCCGGCCTGCCGAGCGACCACGCCACCCTCGCCGGGGCGGTGATGGCCGGGCTGTTCTTCGTCGACCGGCGCCTCGGGGTCGCGGCGGTCGTCGTCGGGGTCCTGCTCGCAGCCGACCGCGTCTACGTCGGTGTCCACTACCCCGGTGATGTGCTCGCCGGCCTCGCACTGGGTGCCCTGGTCGCCGTGGTCGGGTGGCTCGCCCTACGCAACCCGCTGACCGCCGTCGTACGACGTCTGCGCAGCGGATCCCTGCGTCGACTGCTCGGTCCGGCTGAGGTCGCCTCGTAGGGTCAGCACATGGCGCAGCTGCGGATCGGACTCGCGCAGGTCGACTCGACCGTCGGCGACCTGCCCGGCAACGCCGATGTCGTCAGCAGGTGGACCGCGCGAGCGCGCGAGCAGGGCTGCCATCTGGTCGCGTTCCCCGAGATGATGCTCACCGGCTACCCGCCCGAAGACCTCGTCCTGAGGTCGTCCTTCGTCGCCGCCAGCCTGAGTGCCCTCGACGCGCTGGCTGCGCGACTCGCCGCCGAAGGCGCCGGTGACATTGCCGTCGTCGTCGGGTACTGCGGACGTTCCGAGCACCCGATGCCCGCCCTCGGCCGGCCGGCGGGCGAACCGCAGAACGCCGCAGCACTCCTCCACGGCGGCCGCGTCATCGCGCGCTACGCGAAGCACCACCTGCCCAACTACGGCGTCTTCGACGAGTTCCGCTACTTCGTGCGTGGCGACCGCTTCCCGGTGGTGCGCCTGCACGGTGTGGACGTCGGCCTCGTCATCTGCGAGGACCTGTGGCAGGAGGGCGGGCCGATCGCGGTCGCGCGCGCTGCCGGCGTCGGGCTCGTCGTCTGCATCAACGGCTCGCCCTACGAACGCGGCAAGGACGACCTCCGCGGCGAGCTCGCCTGCCGGCGGGCGCGCGAGGCCGGTGCAACCCTGGCCTACGTCAACATGATGGGCGGCCAGGACGAGCTCATCTTCGACGGCGACTCGCTGATCGCGGACGCCGACGGTCAGGTCGTCGCCCGCGCGTCCGTATGGCAGCAGCAGCTGCTCGTGACGGACCTCGAGCTCCCGGCCCGGACCTTCCGGGGCAGCGGCCCGGTCGATGCGGGCGACGGTACGACCATGGCCGTGGAGATGAAGATCCTGTCCGCCGATGCCGTTCCTGCGTACGACGCGGACGCTCCGACGATCGCGGAACGGCTCGACGACGAAGCGGAGGTGTGGGCCGGGCTGGTGACCGCCACTCGCGACTACGTGCAGAAGAACCGGTTCCGGTCAGTCGTCCTGGGGTTGTCGGGCGGCATCGACTCCGCAGTCGTCGCGACGATCGCCGCGGATGCGCTCGGACCGGAGGCGGTGCACGTCGTCGGCATGCCCAGCGCCTTCTCCTCCGAGCACTCCGTGAGCGATGCGGAGGACCTCGCGAAGCGGCAGGGCCTGCAGTGGTCGATCGTCCCGATCGCGCCGATCGTCGATGCCTGGCAGCAGTCCGTCGTGCTGACCGGTCTGTCGGTCGAGAACCTGCAGGCGCGGGTCCGCGGCACGACGCTGATGGCCCTGTCGAACCAGCACGGCCACCTCGTGCTCACGACCGGGAACAAGAGCGAGCTGGCGACGGGCTTCTCGACGCTCTACGGCGACTCCGCCGGCGGCTTCGCCCCCATCAAGGACGTGCCGAAGTCGATGGTCTGGCGGCTGGCGCGGTGGCGCAACTCGCTCGAGGAGGTCATCCCGCCCAACAGCATCGACAAGGCGCCGTCGGCGGAGCTCGCGCCGGGACAGCTCGACAGCGACCGCCTGCCGCCGTACGACGTCCTCGACGCCCTGCTCGACGACTACATCGAGCGCGACCTCGGCCGGACCGAGCTGATCGCGAAGGGTCACGCCGAGGAGACGGTCGACCGCGTCATCGCCCTGGTCGATGCTGCGGAGTACAAGCGCCGGCAGTACCCACCCGGCCCGAAAATCACCTCGCGGGCGTTCGGCCGCGACCGCAGGCTGCCGATCACGTCGCGATGGCGCGAGGTCGCCGCGCCGACCGCGTCACCCGACGTGTGACGCTTCCCACCTGGGCGGAACGTCTCGCGCGTGTCACCATCGTGTCGTCCGGGGACGCCGCGTGGTGCCCCGAGTCGGGAGCCCCGTGATGACCGAGTCGACGCTGTACGGCGGCATCGTCAACCGCCGCATCACCGTGCGCGACCTGCAGTCCGCGAAGGACCGCGGCGAGCGCTGGGCCATGCTCACGTCCTACGACATGCTGACCGCCTCGCTCTTCGACGAGGCCGGTGTCCCGGCGCTGCTCGTCGGCGACTCCGCGGGCAACAACGTGCTGGGCTACGACACGACGGTCCCCGTCACGGTCGAGGACATGATCCCGCTGGTGCGGGCGGTCGCACGGTCGACGCATCGAGCGCTCGTCATCGCGGACCTCCCGTTCGGGTCCTACCAGGCGTCGCCCGCGCAGGCGCTCGAGACATCGGTGCGGTTCCTGCGCGAAGGCGCCCAGGCGGTGAAGCTCGAGGGCGGCCGGCGCGTGCTTCCGCAGGTCGAGCTGCTCGTCGAGTCCGGCGTCCCCGTCATGGGCCACCTGGGGCTCACTCCGCAGTCCGTCAACACCCTGGGTGGCTACCGCGTCCAAGGGCGCGGCGAGGCAGGCGACCGCCTGCTCGAGGACGCGCTCGCGCTGCAGGAGGCAGGCGCGTTCGCGCTCGTCCTGGAGGTGGTTCCGGCCGACCTCGCCGAGCGGGTCAGCAAGGAGCTGGTCATCCCGACGGTGGGCATCGGCGCCGGACCTGGCTGCGACGCGCAGGTCCTCGTCTGGACCGACATGGCCGGACTCACGCCGGGTCCGGGGCCGAAGTTCCTGAAGAGGTACGCCGACCTGCGCACCACCCTCACCGAGGCCGCGACGTCGTACGTCGACGATGTCCGCGAGGGCCGCTACCCCGCGGCGGAGCATGGCTACTCGTGACCCGTTCAAGGCCGTGCGCACGCACTGCCTGGGCATCCACGGGGTCACCGAGAAGCTGAGCCACGGCTCACCGAGCTTCTTCGCGCGAGGCGCAACACCATCGCGGGGAGGGCGGTGCTTCGCGATGTGCCTGGACGACCACCACGGCGACGGCATCCTCGGGCTGTGGCTCGCAGTCCCTGAGGGCATGCAGAAGTCGCTCGTCGAGCAGGACCCGGAGACGTTCTTCGTGCCGCCCTACGTCGGAAAGCGCGGCTGGGTCGGGGTTCGCCTCGACCGGGCCCTGCCGTGGACGGAGGTCGTAGACCTGCTGGACATCGCGCACGGAACGGTGCGTCCTGCCCTGACTGTCTTCTTCGACTCACCGGCGCAGTGGCGCGCATGGCTCGAGGAAAACCACGCGACAGCGGAGGAGCTCGTCGTCGGCTTCTGGAAGAAGGGCACCGGCAAGCCTTCGATGACCTGGTCGGAGTCCGTCGACGAGGCACTCTGCTTCGGCTGGATCGACGCAGTGCGCCGCCGGATCGATGACGACAGCTATTCGATCCGCTTCACCCGCCGCAGGGCGACGAGCACGTGGAGCGCGGTCAACGTCGCGAAGATGGCGGCGCTGGAGGCGGACGGGCGGATGAACGAGGCCGGACGGGCGGCGTTCGCCCAGCGCCGCGAGTCGCGCACGGGCACGTACTCCTACGAGCAAGGCGACGTCGCGCTGGACGAGTCGGCCCTGCGCACGGACCCCGCCGCGTGGGAGTTCTGGACGCGACAGGCGCCGTCGTACCGCAAGGTCGTCGCGCACTGGGTGACGAGCGCGAAGCGGCCGGAGACGCGGGAGAAGAGGATGGACGAGCTCGTGGCCGACTGCGCAGCGGGCCGCAAGATCCGCAGTCAGCGCTGGGGCTGAGGGTCAGCCCGAGGCTGCCGCCGGGACCGGGAGCCGCTCGGCCAGGAACTCAGCGAAGACCGGGGGCACACCCAGCACGACGGAGTTCAGCCCGTGCGCGATGCGCAGGCCGCGCACGTCCCAGCACAGATCCCAGTGATGGGCGTCGAGCAGGTGCTCCACTGTCGCCAGCAGACCTTCCGCGCGCTGCTTCGCGGTGCGGTCCGGGCGGTCGCTGTCCAGGGCGACCCGCTGACCCAGCTCTGCGACGTCCAGCGCACCGAGCTCGGCGAGCCGGGCGTCGAGCGCGAGCAGCACGGGCGCGAGATGCAGGTCGGTGAGGTCGTGCGGTCGCGTCATCGGTGGCCTCCGTCGTCGTCTCCCAGCGGTTACGACTCGACCGTGCCGCGGCCGGCCCGCTCCGGACAGGGCCGAAGGTCCTGACTTGGACGGCCGTCATGTGCCCAGATGCTCCCTTGCGACCTTCTTGGGCACGCACATGCGCCAGGCCTCGACGACGAGCTCCTCGAGCTCGCTCGGCTCCAGCCTCGCAAGCCGCACGAGGACCCAGTTGTAGCGAAGGTCCGACGTGACCGGCATCAGGAAGCGGTCGGGGTCCGACGCGACGAGGGAATCGCGCTCCTCCTTGGGGAACGCGAAGCCCATGACCTCCTCGTCCCGCGACAGACCCACGTAGACGATCGACCCGATGCGGAACTTCACCCGGTCGCGGACCAGGTGCTCGGTCGTCCGCGGCAGCGCCGAAGCGATCCGGCGTACGTCGTCAGCGGTGACCACGCGCCAGCTGCTCCGTCAGGACTTCGCGCGCCTCCACCAGCGAGGGGCCGTACCAGGTGAGGTGCCGGCCGCTCACGAGCGCCGGCGGCGCGGCGAAAGCCTCGGGTCCGTCATCAGCCGCAAAGGCATACGGCTCGTCCGGCAGCACGACGACCTCGCACCCGATGGCGGCCGGGTCGAAACGCGGATAGCGCTCCGGCGAGCGCGCGAGCACGTTGTCGATGCCCAGCCGTGAGAGCACGTCGCCGGCGAAGGTGTCCGACCCGAGCGCCATCCACGGCCGCCGCCAGATGGGAACGATCGCCGTACGCCGGGGTCCTTCGTACGCCGGCGCCCACACCTCGTCGGCCCGGTCCAGCCAGCCCGGGGTCACGCCGAGCCGACCGAGGACGCGGCGCAGCTCCGACAGTCCTTGAGGGACCGTCCGGACGTAGGTCACGTCGACCTCGACACCGGCCGCCCGGATCCGGTCGAGGTCGACCTCTCGGTTCTCCTCCTCGTTCGCGACGACGAGACCCGGCCGCAGCGCGATCACGCCGTCGACAGAGGGGTTCTTCGTGCCGCCGACGCGGACGACCTCGAGGTCCGACGGGTGCGTGCACCAGTCGGTCGCACCGACGAGCAGGCCCGGGGCACTCACCGCGATGGCCTCGGTCAGCGAGGGCACGAGCGAGACGACCCTCATCTAGACGTCGGTGACCCGGAGCCCCGCGTGCGCCTTGTAGCGCCGGTTGACGGAGATCAGGTTGGCGGTGAGCGCCTCCACCTGGTGGGCGTTGCGCAGCCGGCCGGCGTAGATCCCCCGCATCCCGGAGATCCGCCCCGCGAGCGCCTGCACGACGTCGGTGGCCTCCCGGTCGTCACCGAGGACGAGGACGTCGGTGTCCACGCTCTCGACCTCCTCGTCGAGCAGGAGGACGGCACTCACGTGATGGAAGGCGGCGACCACCCGGCTGCCCGGCAGGACGACGGCGGCCTGCTCGGCGGCGCTCCCCTCCTCGACCGGCAGGGCGTAGGCGCCGGACGTGTCGAACCCGAGCGGGTTGACGCAGTCCACGACGATCTTGCCGGCGAGAGGCTCGACCAGGGACTCGAGCAGCTCGCGGTGGCCGTCCCAGGGCACCGCCACGATCACGATGTCGCCGGCTGCGGCTGCGGCGGCGTTGTCGGCGCCGCTGACCGTGCCGGGCAGGCCCTGGGCGGCCGTCGCGGCCCGGGTGGCGTCCCGGGATCCGAGGACGACCTGGTGGCCCGCCAGGGCCAGCCGCCGGGCGAGCCCGCGCCCCTGCTCGCCGGTTCCTCCGAGCACCGCAACGACCAGGGAGGAGACGTCCGGGGCAGCGGCAGCGGGGGCGGTCATGGGCCGAGTCTCGCAGCGGCCGTGGGGCGGCAGGAGCCGGGGCCCCGCCGGCGAAACCAGGCGGGTAGGAACCCCGGGAAATGGACATCTCGGGCTGAGCAGGAGATTCGCCGATCACGGCGAAACTGGTCCGTAACAAGATCAGCGAGAGGAAGACCGGTGGACGACCGCAAGGCGGGCCAGGGACAGTCGTCCCGCCGTGCCGGCCTGCGCGCGCTTCCCACCCCGACCGACGTCGAGATCTACGTCGCCGACGCTCCGCCCCTGCTCGAGGTGATCGACGAGCTGGCCGAGCCCCGCATCGCCGAGCTCGATGCGCTGCTTCGCGAGGTCGACCACCTGCGCAGCACCATGCGCCGCGACCTCTCGCTGGCCGCGACGGCTGCCGAGGCCGGCGCCGACGACCTGGCCGGCTGGCTGCTCCTCGGCGAGGGTGGCGAGGTCCGCCGCTTCGAGGAGCGCGCGCTGGCCCACCTGAGCGCTCTCGAAGCCGGCGAGCAGGCCGAGGATGCGCCCGCCGTCGTCGTACCCGCACCGCGCCGCGCGCACCGGATGCTGCCGGCGGCTCCGATGGTGGCGGCCGCCGCTGCCGTCGTCGGCTTCCTCACCGGCGTCGTACCCGGCGTCGGCGGCGGGGCGGCGACCTCCCCGAAGACGTCCAATGCCGCGATGTCCTACGCCCAGCTGACCCGGCTCGCGGCCACGGGTGCGTCGCCGAGCCGCATCAGTGCGGCCGCGCAGCAGTTCCACGCCGACCTCGCTCCGCTGGTCGCCTCGGCCGGCAACAACCCGGCCGCCGCCGAGAACGCGATCCGGCTCCTGCAGAGCGAGCGCGCCGTCATCGCCGGCGAGGCCGACTCGCCGGCGCTGCGCGCCGTTCTCGCCCAGGCCGACCTGCTCGTGCGTCGCCTGCGCGCCACGCTGCCGCGGACGGTCCGCCCGACGGTGGTGGGCGTCCCCGCCCCGCAGGAGGGCCCGCGCCACGCCAGCAGCGCCCCCAAGAGCAGCCCGACCCCCAAGGCGTCGCCGAGCCCGA
Organism: Frankiales bacterium; assembly: GCA_025465135.1. GTDB lineage: Bacteria > Actinomycetota > Actinomycetes > Mycobacteriales > SCTD01 > RYN-124. Next base: position 7,348 of record JAODNA010000057.1, read on the forward strand.
GCCCGTCACCGAAGGCGACCCCAGCGGCCTCCCCGAGCGCTTCGCCCAGCTCCACGAAGTCCTCGCCGTCCGCGTCGCCGACCGACGGACCGATCCCCCACGGGCCGGGCCTGCCGCAGTAGCTGTCCCCGACAGCAAATGTGATGGACGCGACCGGCGCACTGCGCGACGGTTCCGCACGTGACCGAGCCCGACGAACCGCGCTCCGGGGCTGATCCGGTTGCCCTCGCCCGGCCGCCACGTCGCGGACTGCGGGCGCTGACGCTCGACACCGGCCCCCTGCGACGCCACCGCGACTTCCGGCTGCTGTTCGCCGGCCAGGCCGTGACGTTCCTCGGCAGCATGATCACGTACGTCGCGATCCCGTACCAGGTCTACCGGCTCACCGGCAGCTCGTTCGTCGTCGGGCTGCTCGGGCTCGTCGAGTTCGTCTGCATGCTGTCGATGGCCTTCCTCGGCGGCGCGCTGGCCGACAGCGTCGACCGGCGGCGGATGGTGCAGGTCACCGAGCTGGCACTGCTGCTCACGTCGGCCCTGCTGCTCGGCAACGCACTGCTCCCCCACCCGTCCGTCGCCGTCCTGTTCGTTGCCGCCGGCCTCGCCACGCTCTTCGACGCACTGCAGCGCCCGAGCCTCGATGCACTGCTGCCGCGACTGGTCCCGCGGGAGGACGTTCTCGCGGCCGGCGCGCTCAACTCGATGCGCGGAACCGCAGGCATGATCGGCGGCCCCGCCGTCGGTGGTCTGCTGATCACCCTGTTCGGGCTGCCGTCGACGTACGCCGTCGACATCGGGACGTTCGCGTTCTCGCTGGCAGTCCTCGCGCGGATGCAGGCGGTGCCGCCACCCCCCGATGCCGAGCGCCCGAGCCTTCGCGGGGTGATCGACGGCGTGCGCTTCGCCCGCAGCCGACCCGAGCTGATGGGCACCTACCTCGTCGACATCAACGCGATGTTCTTCGGGATGCCCAACGCGCTGTTCCCCGCGATCGCGGCGTCGTACGGCGGTGCGGACGTGCTCGGTCTGCTCTACGCCGCACCGGCGGTCGGGGCGTTCCTCGCGACGCTGACGAGCGGCTGGGCCGGCCGCATCCACCGCCACGGGCTCGCGATCCTCTGGGCGGCGACGGGCTGGGGCGTCGCGATCCTCGCCTTCGGGCTGATCCACAACCTCGCGCTGGGACTGCTCTTCCTCGGCCTGGCCGGTGGAGCCGACATGATCAGCGGCATCTTCCGCTCCACGATCTGGAACACCACCATCCCCGACCGGCTGCGCGGCCGGCTCGCGGGCATCGAGCTCATCAGCTACTCGACCGGTCCCACACTCGGCAACGTCGAGGCGGGTGCCGTTGCCTCGCTCACCAGCGTTCGCATGTCCGTCGGCATCGGCGGCGTGCTCTGCGTCGCAGGAACCGCCTTGCTCGCGCTGGCCCTGCCGGAGTTCCGTCGCTACGACAGCCGCGCGCCTAGACCGCTCGGAAGCTGACCTTGCGGGTCGACGGGTCGGCGACCTCGAGACGCACCGAGATGGTCTCGCCGAGCGGCAGGTTCGCCCCCTCGCAGCGGGCCCGGACGGCCGGCTCGGTCAGCTGCACCGCGCCGCCCTTCGGCCCGCTCTCGACGACGACAGCCTGGAAGGTCTCCCCCACCCGCGGCGCGAGGACGACCGCCTCCGCGAGGTCGACGATGGCGCGGTCGATCTCGTGCGCGCGCTTGTCGGCTGCAGCCATCTCCTCGGGCAGCACCGGCAGCGCGGCGCGGGCCCAGTCCGGCACCGCCTGCCCCGCGCACAGCGCGACGCAGACCTCGCTGACGTAGCGGTCGGCCAGCCGTCGCAACGGCGCGGTGCAGTGCGCGTAGGCAGCAGCGACCGCGCTGTGCAGCGGCTGGGCGGGAGGGGCACCGTCGAAAGCGGTGTAGGCCGCTCCGCGCAGCAGCCGGGTCGCCAGTGTGAGCAGCGCGGCGGCGGCGGGCTGCGCGGGGTCGAGGCCGGAGATGACGTCGCCGTACGGCGTTCCCTCCGGCCAGGGCAGTCCGAGCGCGAGCGCGCTGCGCCGCAGAGACGCGACGGACTCCTCGTCCGCGGGCGGCAGGGTCCGCAGCAGCCCGACCTTGCCGTCGAGCATCAGCCTCGCGGCCGCGATGCCGGTCAGCAGGCTGATCTGCGCGTTCCACGCCTCCGCAGCCACCGGAGCCCGGTAGGCCAGGCACGGCCGGCCGTCGGCACCGTCGGTGACCTCCTGCTCCGGGGTCGGCAGGTCGACCGCACCGCGGGCACGGGCGAGGGCGAGCCGCAGGGTGCCGATCTCCTGCAGGAGCATGAGCGCCTCGTCCGCGGTGCCGGCCTCGATCGTGGCCTGCACGCCGACGTACTCCAGCCGGCGCTGCGACCGGACCTTCGCGCGGCGTACCTCGGTGGTCTGCAGCTCGCCGGTCGCGTCCAGGTGCAGGCTCCAGACGACTGCCGGACGGAGCTGGTCGGGCAGCAGGCTGGCGGCGCCTTCCGCCAGGACCGGCGGATGCAGCGGCACCCTCAGGTCGGGGAAGTACGACGTCTCGCCGCGCGCGTGCGTCTCGGCGTCGAGCGCCGTGCCCGGGCTGACGAACGCACCGACGTCGGCGATCGCGTAGTGCACGACGAAGCCGCTGCCGTCGCGCTCGAGGTGCATCGCCTGGTCGAGGTCGAGGCTGCCTGCGGGGTCGATGGTGAGGAACGGCAGCGAGGTGAGATCGGTGTCGGGAAGGCGCGGTGCGCTCGCGGCGGCGGCGGCCTCGGCGAGCACCTCGGCCGGGAAGTCGACCGGCACGTGGAGCTCGGTACGCAGGTCGTCCCACGCGATCGAGCCGGGGATGCGGATGCGGGGGCTGGGCACCGCCCGACCCTAGGTCAGTGGCGGGCGAGCGCCGCCCAGACCGTCTTCCCGGGAGGGTTCGGGCGCACGCCGGTCTCGGCACAGAGCATGTCGACCAGGGCCATGCCCCGGCCGCCCTCGGCGTCGTCTGCCGCTTCCCGCGCCACCGGGCGCCCCGGCGAGCCGTCACCGACGGCGACGGTGACCCGGTCGGCGTCCGCCGAGATCTCGAGGCGCACCGGCGGCACCGCGTGGCGCACGGCATTGGTGACGAGCTCGCTGACGACGAGCGCGAGATCGTCACCGAGCGGCTCGAGGTGCAGGGTGGCGACCATGTCCGCCGCGGCGGCCCGGGCCCGGCCCGGGGACTCGGCCGCGCTCGCCAGGTCGATGAGGTGCCGCGGGGCCGAGCGCCGGTCGTCGACGTGGTCGAGTCCGTCCTGCCGCTTCTTGTGGACCGGCAGGGTCGCGCTGAGGGCTGCCGTCACCTCCGCGCTCGAGCAGCAGACCAGGAGAGCCGGCCGGGGCCAGCCGGGTGCCATCTCGCGCGCCTCCCGGATGGCCTGCAGGGCGACCGGCGAGAGGCTGTCGGTCGCGGACAGGTCGAGCAGCACGCCGCGCGGCGACAGGGCGGCGGCGTCGGCGATGGCGTTCAACAGGGCCGGGGCATCGCTGTCGGACACCGCGCCCCGGATCGACAGGATCTCGACCCCACGGGCCACCTCGCGACGTAGGAGCACAGCGGGTGCCCCTCTCGTCTGCCTCGGTTTCAGTGGCTGTCGAGGGGTTCCTGCCCCCGAACGGGGGTTGCGGAAACAGTCAGAGGGGGGTATCGCCCGGTATCGGCGGCCGATACGTCTCTGTCAGGCGCTCGGGACCACCGGCAGGTAGACCCTGGCGCCCCCGTCCACGAACTCCGCGGACTTCTCCTTCATCCCCAGCTCGAGCGCGGCCGTCTCGTCGACGCCGTGCTCGGCGGCGTATTTGCGGACGTCCTGGCTGATCTTCATCGAGCAGAAGTGCGGGCCGCACATCGAGCAGAAGTGAGCCGTTTTCGCTGCACCGGCAGGGAGCGTCTCGTCGTGGAAGTCGCGGGCCGTCGTCGGGTCGAGCGAGAGGTTGAACTGGTCCTCCCAGCGGAACTCGAAGCGCGCGTCGCTGAGCGCGTCGTCCCAGGCCTGCGCGCCCGGGTGGCCCTTTGCAAGATCAGCAGCGTGGGCAGCGATCTTGTAGGTGATCACGCCGTCCTTGACGTCGTCGCGGTCCGGCAGGCCGAGGTGCTCTTTGGGCGTGACGTAGCAGAGCATCGCCGTGCCGTACCAGCCGATCATCGCCGCACCGATGGCACTGGTGATGTGGTCGTAGCCCGGCGCGATGTCGGTCGTCAGCGGCCCGAGGGTGTAGAACGGCGCCTCCTTGCAGACCTCGAGCTGCAGGTCCATGTTCTCCTTGATCTTGTTCATGGGGACGTGGCCGGGGCCCTCCACCATGACCTGCACGTCGTACTCCCATGCGATCTGCGTCAGCTCGCCCAGGGTGCGCAGCTCGGAGAACTGCGCTTCGTCGTTGGCGTCGGCGATGCAGCCGGGACGGAGTCCGTCGCCGAGGGAGAAGCACACGTCGTACGACGCCATCAGCTCGCACATCTCGCGGAAGTGCGTGTAGAGGAAGTTCTCCTCGTGGTGCGCGAGGCACCACGCGGCCATGATCGAGCCGCCGCGGCTGACGATGCCGGTCTTGCGCGTCGCGGCCATCGGGACGTAGCGGAGCAGTACGCCGGCGTGCACGGTGACGTAGTCGACGCCCTGCTCGAACTGCTCGATCAGCGTGTCGCGGTAGATCTCCCAGGTGAGGTCTTCGCTCTTGCCGTTGACCTTCTCCAGCGCCTGGTAGATCGGCACCGTGCCGATGGGGACGGCGCTGTTGCGGATGATCCACTCGCGCGTCGTGTGGATGTTGCGCCCGGTCGACAGGTCCATGACGGTGTCGGCACCCCAGCGGGTGGCCCACGTCATCTTCTCGACCTCCTCCTCGATGGAGGAGGCGACGGCGCTGTTGCCGATGTTGGCGTTGATCTTCACCAGGAAGCCGCGGCCGATCGCCATCGGCTCGGACTCCGGGTGGTTGACGTTGAGGGGGATGACCGCGCGGCCGCGGGCGACCTCGTCGCGGACGTACTCCGGCGTCACGCCCTCACGGATCGCGACGAACTCCATCTCCGGGGTGATCACGCCCTGGCGCGCGTAGTGCAGCTGACTCACGTTGCGACTGGGCAGCGCACGACGGGCTGTGCCGGTGCCGTTGAAGACGCTGTCGAGGTTGCGGTGGTCATGCGCCTTGAGGCCGTTGTCGATCGGCTGGACCGGACGGCCGTCGTACTCCTCGGTGTCGTGCCTCTCCTCGATCCAGCCGCTGCGGAGCTTCGGCAGGCCGAGGCGCACGTCGGTGCGCAGGGTCGGGTCGGTGTAGGGGCCGCTGGTGTCGTAGAGCACGACGCTGTCGCCGGTCGTCAGCGCGACCTCGCGCATCGGCACCTGCAGGTTGGGGCGGCTGCCCTGCAGGTAGGTCTTGCGGCTGCCGGGGAACGCGGTGCCGATGGTGCTGGTGCCTTCTTCGACGGCCGTCATGGCCGACCTCCCTACGCCGGGGCGAACCGGATCAGGTGCGAACGGTCGACGGCCGGTCCAGCCGCCCTCTCAGCCCTGGCGTGGGCTCCCGCGGGTCAGGCCGAACCCTACGCCTGGTTGCGGGTCGGCTCCTCGCTCAGCCGTCCCGGGCTGCCTGCGTTCGCGATCCCTTCGAGCGGAACGCGTTGCCAGACGGCGCAACTTCTGCCGAAAGTTGCGCGAGCTGGCAACAAGCCTACGGAAGGAGCCATTGCTGATCGGCCTGCTCGGACCGGCGCGGATGCGGCGTGCGGGCTGACCGTTCCGGCTCGCCGGATCAACCGCCGCAGTCGATGAAGTAGGTCATGTACCAACCCGGCCGGTCCGCCGGACCGACGGTGAACTCGGCGTGCCCGACTGTGCCGTGGCTCTTGTAGCCTTTCGGGAAGCCGTGGTCGAAGAAGCACTCGTAGTCGCCGCGTGCCTTCGTGAAGGTGCAGTGGTCGAGCGCCAGGTCGGCCGCCTCGCGGTGCATGTCGAGCAGCAGCTGCCGCGCGCTGGGGTCAGTCACGTGCTTGAGCGCGGCGAGGTCGTTGCGGTTCCATGCAGTGGCGAGGTAGCGCATCGCCGCCTCGGGCGTCGCGAAGTGCGGGCCGGACGGAGCCGGCGGTACCGGGCTGTTCGTCGGTCGCGGGGTCGGCGCCGGGGTCGCCGCAGAGACCCCCGTCGAGAACTCCGTCGACGTCTCGCTCGACGCCGTCGTGGTGACCGACCGCTGGGTGCACGCGGCTGCGAGCAGCACGCAGCCGAGCAGTGCGAGACGTGCCTTCATCGATCCCCCCGGGTCGAGTCGCTCAGTGCTTGGCGAAGAGCTTGTCGTACTTCGCGTAGAGCGTCTTGCCGGTGATCTGGTGGGCCACGGAGACGTTGCTGACGCTCGTGTTCTCCGGGTTCTGCTTCGCGCCCGTCGCACACGCGCCGAAGCAGTCATCGGTGTAGGCGACCTCGACCCGGCCGTACTGGTCGAGGGTGATGTCGTTGAAGTCGAGCATGTTGCGGTAGCTGCAGGAGTCGGTGCGCTGTGACCCGGGGGCGAGGCCGAGCATGTGCACGCAGCCCGCGTGGATCGGCTTCTTCGGCGTGACGTCGACCGTCGTCCAGGTCTTGCCGCCGTCGTAGGTGTTGGAGATGTAGAGGTGCCACGGGCCACGGAACGGCGTGTCCTGGTCGTTGCCGATCCCCGGCGTACCGATGAAGGAGAAGGACGCGCGGTCGTCGTCACCGACGATCATCTCCGGGAACTGCACGTTGTGCAGACCGAGCGGCGTCGACAGGTCGGTCACCTTGCTCCACGTCTTGCCGTGGTCCTTCGACGTCGCGACGCGGGCACTGGTCGTGGAGCCGCCGGCAGCGTCGTTGGGCTGCGTGCCGTCCTGCCAGCCGTAGTAGACGGTGCCCTTGGCGCCGATCGCCACGGACGGGTCGGACTCGTCGGGGTCGTTCGAGCCCTTGGGCCCGAACCGGACCAGCCAGGTCGCGCCGTTGTCCTCGCTGACGCTCAGCGACGGCCGTCCACCGAAGAACTCGGAGTTGGTGAGGTTGTTGATGGTCGGTACGCCGCCGCAGCCCTTCAGCGGCAGGTAGGCCGTCCCGTCGGGGCCGACCTTCACGTGGCCGTGCAGCGCCGAGCAGGCGCCACCGAGCGGGTCGCCCGGGTTGTTGGCAGGGGTGTTGGCGACCGGCACGCCCGGGCCGAAGGTCCTCCCGCCGTCGAGGCTGACCGAGCAGGCGCCGTTGTAGCTGTTCTGCGCGCAGTAGTAGACGGCGCCGTTGTAGAGCGGGTTGACGCCGGCCAGCGGCGCGTGCAGGGGACCGGCGCCGACGGACTGGTGGTCGAGCAGCGAACCCGGGCCACAGCCCTCGGACTGCTGCCAGCTCTCGCCCGCGTCGTCGGTGCTGGCCATGATCGAGCAGGCCAGGGCGAGGTAGGACACGAAGAGCCGGCCGGTCTGCTGGTCCTCGACCATGATCGTGTCGAGCGTGTCGGGCGACACCGGAGGCGTCGCGTCGGAGACCTTGCCCATCTTGCCGGTGACGTCCGTGCGGAACTTGATCACCTTCGTGCCGCCGGTCGCGTAGAACGTCTGACCGGACTTCTTGTCGAAGGCGATGCTCGGCTCGCCGCCGTCGATCCCGAAGCTCTTCGTCGCGAAGGTCGGCGCGGTCGACGTTGTGGCGCTCGCGAAGGCGGCGGGCATGACCCCGGCCGCGAGGAGGCCGGCGGCGGCGAGGAGGAGGGCAGGACGTCTCGTCAGGCGCATGCGGAGGCATTCGACGCTCGCGCCGCCACTCCTGCTCCGGCGTGTCACGCTGGTCCGGTGAGGAGCCTGGTCACCGCCGCAGCGGCAGTGGTCCTGCTCGCCGGCTGCTCCACCACCCAGGGCTTCTACGGCGAGTCACCGGAGTCGCCCACCCCCACCGTCGCCCCGTCCCCCGCCGCGGCGCCGTCGGTCGGCGGCGCCACCTCCGTCGTACCGAGCCCCGTAGCCCCGCTCTGGCGCGTGGGGGCCTCCCCACTGCCGCTTCGCCCCGACGGCTTCGGCCAGGCGCTCCCGACGCCGACGGTGCTCCGCGACCGGCGCCTGCCGACCCTCGACCTGCTGTCCCCGCCGGCCGGTGGGCGCTTCGCCGCGACGGTCGGTGCGGTCACCCCCGCGATCCGCACCCGGATGGGCCAGACCTGGTCGCCGGCCTGCCCGGTCCCGCTGTCCGCGCTCCGCTACGTCACCGTGGCGTTCCGCGGTTTCGACGGCAAGGCCCACCGCGGCGAGCTCGTGGTCGCCGCGAGCGCCGCGCCCAAGATCGTGAGCGTGTTCCGGAACCTGTACGCCGCCGGCTTCCCCATCGAGGAGATGCGGTTGCCGACGACGCAGGACGTGCTCGCCAAGCCCACGGGCGACGGCAACAACACGGCGGCCTACGTCTGCCGCGCCGCCCGCGGCCAGACCCGCTTCTCCCAGCACGCCTACGGCCTCGCGATAGACGTCAACCCGTACGACAACCCGGAGGTCAAGCGCGACCTGGTGCTCCCCGAGCTCGCGTCCGCCTACAAGGAGCGGAGCTGGCACCGTCCCGGGATGTTCCTGAGCGGCGGCGCCGGCGTGGGCGCGTTCAGCGCGATCGGCTGGGCCTGGGGCGGTGCGTGGCACAGCTCGAAGGACTACATGCACTTCTCCGCGGACGGGTCCTAGCCCGGCGAGACCGATCGGGCGCCGCCGCAGCGTCCGTCTACGGTTGTTGAGCCACTAGCCCCGAGGAGCCCTGACCCATGTCGATCGGTGAAGCCGCCCCGCCCGCCGGCGCGCACCTGACGCACCCGGACGGCCGGGTCACCCACAAGACCCTCGCGCTCGTCGTCGTCGCCATCAGCCAGCTGATGGTCGTGCTCGACGCCACGATCGTGAACGTCGCGATCCCGAGCATCCGCGATGCCCTCCACGTCAGCAGCGAGGCCGACCTGCAGTGGATCGTGACGGCCTACACGCTGACGTTCGGCGGCTTCCTGCTGCTCGGCGGCAAGCTCGCCGACCGCATCGGGCGGCGACGCGTGTTCGTGAGTGGCGCGGCGATCTTCGCCGCCGCCTCGTTCCTCGGGGGCATCGCCGGCAGCCTGGGGCTGCTCATCGCAGCCCGGGCGCTGCAAGGCATCGGCGGCGCGCTGATGTCGCCTGCAGCCCTCTCGCTGCTCACCGTGATCTTCGCGGAGGGCAAGGAGCGCAACAAGGCGCTCGGCATCTGGTCGACGATCACCGCGGGCGGCGCCGCCCTCGGCCTCATCCTCGGCGGTCTGCTCACGGAGTACGCCAGCTGGCGCTGGGTGCTGTTCGTCAACGTGCCGGTCGCCCTCCTCGCCTTCCTCGGGGCCGAGCGCTTCGTGCCCGAGAGCCGCGACGAGACCGCTCAGGGCTTCGACATCCCCGGCGCCGTGCTGGTGACCGGCGGGCTGATGTCGTTGGTCTTCGCGCTCGTCAAGGGCAACCAGTACGGCTGGGGCTCGGGCAAGACGATCGGCACCCTGCTGCTCTCGGCGGTGCTGCTCGGGGCGTTCATCGTCGTCCAGCGGCGGGTCCCCGCTCCGCTCGTCCCGTTCCGCCTCTTCAAGAGCCGCTCGCTGGCCGGCGCCGACATCGGAGCGGTCTTCGTCGGCGCGGGCATCTTCGCGATGTTCTTCTTCGTGATCCTGTGGATGCAGGTCGTCAACGGCTGGAGCCCGGTCAAGGCCGGCCTGGCCTTCCTGCCGATGCCCGTGCTGATCGGCGTCAGCGCAGGGATCTCCGCTCAGCTGCTCGGAAAGATCGGACCGCGGCCCCTCCTGACCGTCGGTCCCATCGTCGCCGGCCTGGGCATGTTCACCCTCGGCCTGCGGCTCGAGGCGCACTCGTCGTACCTCACCGTCATCTTCCCGTCGCTGGCACTCGTCGCCCTCGGCATGGGCGCCGCGTTCGTCTCCCTGACGAGCTCAGCGGTGGCCGGTGTCCCCCATGAGGACGCCGGCATCGCGTCGGCCCTGCTCAACGCGGGCCAGCAGGTCGGCGGTGCGCTGGGCCTGGCGATCCTCACCGCGGTCAGCACCACGAGGACGTCGCACCTGACGAAGCAGTTCATCCCCACCGGTCAGCACGACCCGCGACTCATCACCGCGCTCGTGCACGGCTGGGACCTCGGGTTCCTCGTCGGCGCGGGCTTCCTGCTCGTCGCCGGGATCGTCATGACCTCGCTCGTGCGCGTCAGCGCTCATGCCGCGGCGCAGGCCCTCAAGGAGGCCGGCGCCGCAGCATGAGCGCCCTGATCCGCTAGCTAGCCGATCGTTGCGGTGGGGGTGTCGCTCGGGCTGCTCGACGGGCTCGGGGACGCCGCGGCGTAGCGCTCGATGGTGAAGGGGTTGCTCGTCGGGCTGGCGCGGTGCTTGCCGAGCTTGACGCGGTTCGGCGCGCCGATGGAGCCGTTGATGCGGATGCCGACCTTCAGCCTCTTGGAGCAGTCGGCGGCGAAGTTCACACCGTCGATGAAGCCGTAGTTGTTGAACCGGAAGGTCAGCGTCGTGTGGTCGGCGCTCAGGCGCACGCCGTCGTTCTTCTCCAGCCGTACGCCGGTGACGTGGCTGATGCTGCGCGACGCCACGATCGTGCCGGTGAAGACGACGCGGGCGCTGCCGGCGTGGGTGGCGCGGAGCGCGTAGCCGTTGCTGCCGTGCCAGAGGTAGACACCGCCGGCCTGGCCCGCTTTCAGGTCCGGACTCCCCATGACGACCGAGGGGACGGTCCCGGTGGCGCAGCCGGGCGAGTCGGTGCTGTCGGTCGCCTGGGCCGGTGTCGAGGTCGTGCCGACGATGCCGGCGACGAGCGCGCCGACGGCGAACACCGCGACGTTGGTGCGGTTGACGTGCATCATCTTGGCTCCCGTTGGTAGCGGGCGGTGTGCGCCGCCTCACCTCCCAGAGCGGCGCCTGCCCGGCCGGCGTTACAGCGGGATCGTCGCGAGGTCTTTGTGGACGAGCTCGCGGTCGTCGTCCTCGGCGATCTGCACTGCACGCGCTGCCTCGACCTGCCTCCGCGCCTGCTCCGCATCACCGAGAACGGAGTAGGCCCGCGCCATCGCCTCGTGCGCGAAGGCCAGGTCCCAGTCGACCAGACCGGCCCGCTCGCACACCTCGAGGCAGCGCCGGGCGTGCCACAACGCCGGCTCTCCACGCCCGACCACGGCGTAGACCCGCGACACCTGCCACTCCCCGCGGGCCGTGTTGGCCTCGGTCCCCACCTTGGACCAGTGGTGGACCGACGCATGCGCCATGTGCACCATCAACGCGTCGTCGTCCGGCGTCCGGTCGGTACGCGCCATCTCACGCCACACCTCGTTGAACAGGTCCACGCCCAGCTGCCGGTCGTCGCTCATGGGCACATCCTGTCTTGCCAGATGCCAGCCCGCAGACGCATAGTACGTCGCACGTACTAGTACGCCGGACGTACGAGAGGTGCATCGTGGCGAGAAGCAGCTCCCGCTGGGCCGACCCGGGGCTGCTCGTCCTCGGCAGCCTGGCCGACGGCGAGAAGCACGGCTACGCGATTGCCGAGGACATCGAGCAGCGCACCGGGCGGCGCCCCGGACCGGGAACCCTCTACGGCGCCATCGCACGGCTCGAGCAGGACGGGCTGATCACAGCCCTGGAGGGTGACGCGCGCCGCCGGCCCTACCGCCTCAGCGGCGACGGCGCCCGCGTCCTGCAGGCCGAGCTCAGCGGCATGCGGGCCTTCGCCAACCACGGGCTGCGCGGGCTCCGCGGCCGGATGGCCACCTCGTGAGTCGCCTGGCGGACCTCGCGCTCGCGTGCTATCCGCCCTCCTGGAAGGAGCGGTACGGCGACGAGCTCGCCGACCTTGCCGGCGACGGCGACGGCGCGGACCTGATCGTCGGGGCCGCGCGCGCCTGGCTGCATCCGGCGGGGACCCGAACGATCGCTGCGCGGCGTCAGTCGGCGATCAGCACCGTGCACGTGTCGTGGTGCGCTGTCTTCGTGGCCGGGCTGGTCTACCTCAAGGCAGTCAACGACCCGCCACTGCCCGGCCTGACGACCGGCGCCTCGCAACCGCTGTGGGCGGTCGCGAAGCTCACCTTCTTCGCCGGGTGGGGTCTGTTGCTTCTCGGCGGCACCGGCCTGCTGCTGCGCATCGCGTTCCCGGCGCTGCGCGTGCGGAACTGGCCCGTCCTGCGACCGATGGTGCCTGCCGCCGTCCTCCTCGTCGCCGTGCTGGGCGGCATCCCTTTGCTGGGCAGATACGACAACGCGGCCGGCGTCACAGCGGTCCTCGTCTGGCTCGCCCTCGGACTCGCTCTCGTCGTCATGGGCGCCGTCGGTCCGGTCGTGGCGCTGCGCCGCAGCGGACTGTCGGTCGCGCGCTGGCCGGTCGTGGTCGCCGCCGGTGTCACCGTCATGGCCGTCGGCCTCGCGGCCGCGACTGCCGCGCAGGCGGCCGTGCTGACCGACCGGGTCGATGCTTACAACTTCACGATCATGTGGGGCTCGGTCGTCGTGCTCGTCGCTGCGGCGGCCACCTCCACCGTCTCCGTCGGGCGGGCCCTTCGCCGGAGCTGACCGGCCTCGGGCACGATGGCCCGAGTCATGACCCTCGCCGACCTGCTTCCGCCTGAGCCGGACGCCGACTCCCTCTACGACGCGTTCAACACGTGGGTCGAGGGGCAGGGCCTCGCGCTCTACCCGGCGCAGCAGGACGCGTTGATCGAGGTGTTCTCCGGCTCCAACGTCATCCTGAGCACCCCGACGGGCTCCGGGAAGAGCCTCGTTGCCGTCGGCGCCCACTTCGCTGCGCTCGCGACGAAGCGCCGCACCTTCTACACCGCCCCCATCAAGGCTCTCGTGTCTGAGAAGTTCTTCGCCCTCGCCGAGACCTTCGGCGCCGACCACGTCGGCATGATGACCGGCGACGCCAGCGTCAACCCGCACGCACCGGTCATCTGCTGCACCGCGGAGATCCTGGCCAACCTCGCGCTCCGGCAGGGGTCGCAGACCGACGCCGGCATCGTCGTCATGGACGAGTTCCACTTCTACGCCGAGCCCGACCGCGGCTGGGCCTGGCAGGTGCCGCTCCTCGAGCTGCCCCGATCGCAGTTCCTGCTGATGTCGGCGACCCTCGGCGACGTCCGACGCTTCGAGGACGAGCTGACGCAGCGGACCGGCCGGGCGACCGCGGTCGTCAGCGGCGCCGAGCGCCCCGTGCCGCTCTTCTACTCCTACGCGATGACACCGCTGCACGAGACGATCGAGGACCTGCTGGCGACCAGGCAGGCACCGATCTACATCGTGCACTTCACCCAGGCCTCGGCGGTCGAGCGCGCACAGGCGCTGATGAGCATCAACGTCTGCAGCCGAGAGGAGAAGGACGCGATCGCCGACCTCATCGGCGGGTTCCGCTTCACGGCCGGCTTCGGCCCCACCCTGTCGCGGCTGGTGCGGCACGGCATCGGCGTCCACCACGCCGGCATGCTGCCGAAGTACCGCCGCCTGGTGGAGCTGCTCGCGCAGGCCGGGCTGCTGAAGGTCATCTGCGGCACGGACACCCTCGGCGTCGGCATCAACGTGCCGATCCGCACGGTGCTGTTCACGGCGCTGAGCAAGTACGACGGCGAGAAGACCCGGCACCTCAAGGCTCGCGAGTTCCACCAGATCGCGGGTCGCGCCGGTCGCGCCGGCTTCGACACGGCCGGCACCGTCGTCGTACAGGCACCGGAGCACGTCGTCGAGAACGAGAAGTCCCTCGCGAAGGCCGGGGACGATCCGAAGAAGCGCCGCAAGGTCGTGCGCAAGACGCCGCCGGAGGGCTTCGTCTCGTGGGGCCAACCGACCTTCGACCGCCTCGTCGGGGCAGAGCCGGAGACGCTGACGTCATCGTTCGCACTGAGCCACTCGATGGTGCTGAACGTCTTGCACCGCAGTGGCGACGACGAGCTGCGCGCGCTGATCGGCCGCACCCACGAGACGACCGAGGCGCAGGAGCGGATGCTGCTCCAGGCCGACGAGATCGTCGAGGCGCTGCTTGCCGCCGAGGTCGTGGAGCGCGACGACGGCGGCCGGCTCCGGCTGACCTTGGAGCTGCAGCCGGACTTCGCGCTCAACCAGCCGCTGTCCCCCTTCGCCGTCGCAGCGTTGCAGCTGCTCGACCGCGAGTCGCCGACGTACGCGCTCGACGTCCTCTCGGTCCTGGAGGCGACACTCGACGACCCGCGGCAGGTCCTGTCGGCCCAGCGCAACAAGGCGAAGGGCGAGGCCGTCGCGCAGATGAAGGCCGACGGCATCGAGTACGAGGAGCGGATGGAGCTGCTCGAGGACGTCGAGCACCCGAAGCCGCTGGCCGAGCTCCTCGGCCATGCCTTCGAGACGTATCGCAAGAGCCAGCCGTGGGTCGGCGACTACGACCTGTCCCCGAAGTCCGTTGCGCGCGACATGTACGAGCGCGCGATGACGTTCGTGGAGTACGTCGGCTTCTACGGGCTCGCGCGTTCCGAGGGGCTCGTGCTGCGCTACCTCGCCGATGCCTACAAGGCGTTGGACCGCACGGTGCCCGACGCCCTGCGCACCGACGAGCTGATCGACCTCACGGAGTGGCTCGGTGAGCTCGTGCGGCAGGTCGACTCGAGCCTGCTCGACGAGTGGGAGCGGCTGCGCAACCCGACGGAGCCGCAGCACACCGCACCGGTGGACACGACGCCGCCACCCGTGACCGCGAACCCGCGCGCGTTCCGCGTCCTCGTGCGCAACGCGATGTTCCGGCGGGTGGAGCTGGCCGCGCTGCGTCGCTACGACCTGCTCGCCGAGCTCGATCCCGACATCGACTGGGCTGCCGCGATGGAGGCGTACTTCGCCGAGTACGACGGCCTGGGCACCGGCCCGGATGCGCGCGGACCACATCTGCTGCTCGTCGAGAAGCTCGCCGACCGGTGGCGAGTCCGGCAGGTGTTCGACGACCCGGACGGTGACCACGACTGGGGCATCTCGGCCGACGTCGACCTCGCGGCATCGGACGAGCGCGGCGAGGCAGTCGTGCGCGTCACGAAGGTCGACCAGCACTGACAGCCCGAGTCGTCCAGACATGTCCGACAATCGCGCGCGACAGCTCGCGGCACCGTGCGTGATCGTCTTGCTTCGGAGTGTTGCTGGTGTCATCGTGTTCCGCCGTGAGGCCGCCCCGATGACCTACGAGCTCACGCTCGCGCCCACAGTCGACTCGGTGGGTGTCGGGCGCCGTCTGGTGAGCGAGGCGCTGGCCGACTGGGATCTCGACGCGTTGAGCTACACCGCGACGCTGCTGACGAGCGAGGTCCTCACCAACAGCATCCTGCACGCCCGCACGCCGATCCTGCTGACGGTCGACCGGACCGGGCCGGGCACGGTGACGATCTCCGTGCATGACGGCTCGACGCTCGTGCCGCGTCGTCGCCGGCACGCGCAGGACGCGACGACCGGCCGGGGCCTCGAGCTGCTCGACCGGCTGTCGCAGAGCTGGCGGATCCAGCCGGAGACCAACGGAAAGACCCTGACCTTCACGGTCGGCACCGACATCGACCCTTGGGCGGCGTACGCCGGCGTGGACTGGATGGACGCCGACCTATGACGACCGCCTCGCCCTTGGGTCGCTACGACGACTCCGCGGCCGAGGAGCAGCTGTACGAGGTGCGGCTGCTGGGGCTTCCCGTGCGGGTGATGGTCGCCGCGCGCGAGCGGCACGACGAGCTGATGCGGGAGTTCGCGCTGCTCGCCCTCGGCGGCCCGTCCGGCCGGCCCGAGCTGCCGGTCCGGCTCGTGGAGCTCATCGAGATCCTCGGGGTTCGCTACGGCAGTGCCGCAGCCCGCCCGGACGAGCTCGTCGATGAGGCCGCCGCGCGCGGCGACGACACCGTCGACCTGTCCTACCAGGTGCCCGCGCACGTCGTGGCGGCCGCCGACGTGCTGGACGGCCTGATGGCAGAGGCCGACGCGTACTGCGAGGCCGAGCAGCTGCTCACGCTGGCACGCACCGAGGTGCTCGTGCAGCTCTCGGAGTGGTACCTCGACGAGTTCCGGCGCCAGGTGGCCGGCGAGGAGCCGCGGCCGTGGTCTGGCCCGCTCGAGCCCTGACGGGCTAGGCGGACACCCACTGCTCGCCGGGCTCACGGATCGTCTCGCGCCGGTCGCGCGCGCGGATCTCGTCCTTCAGCACGGACATCGTGGGCGCAAGCGTGGCGCCGAGCCGCTCGAACTGCGCGAGGCGGCGCAAAAGCGCGTCCTCGGACGGGGAGACCGGGAGCGTGATGACCAGGTCGCGGTGGACGCTCAGGTCGGTGACGACCCGCAGGTCGGTCTGAGCATGCACGTCACTCACGATGTCTCCTCGCGTCTGCGATCGCACCGGGAGCGAGCTTCGATGCGATTTGCACACTGAAGCATGTTCCCGCAGAGCGACAGGTCATATCGGGTGGTTGTCACTCGCCCGGTCTAGTCCTTCGAGACCACGTCCGGCGCGCGAGTGCTACGGCCGGCGCCCGCCGTACGACGTAACAACGCCCGCGGTCACGCTCCGCAGGCGCGGATCAGGAAGGAGTAGGGGTCGACGGGCCGTCCCCCACCCGGGTGACGCTCGAAGTGCACATGGGTGGGACCGCCGCGCGCGTCACCGGTGTTGCCGACGTAGCCGATCAGCTCACCGGTCGCGACGTGCTGTCCCGTGACCGCGACGTTGCGCGAGTTGTGGGCGTAGAAGTACTCGTCGCCGTCGGTGCCCTCGAGGTAGAGCGAGATGCCGCCGTTGCGGCTGTAGTTGGTCTTGATGACGCCGGAGGTGACCGCGACGACGGGGGTGCCGTACGGCGCCATCACGTCGTTGCCCTGGTGGCGGCGCCCGCCCGGCCGCGGGTCGCCCCACGTGTCGGTGAAGCTGTGCGGACCGCGGACCGGGCAGACGTAGCCGGCCAGCACCGGCTCGGCGCGCTTGCGTGCAGCGCGCAGGGGGACGGCCCGCACCGCCCGCTTCGTCGTGACCACGGGCGCGGCCACCGTGCGGAGGACCGGCGGCCGGCCCAGGACGGCGGCTCGTTCCGTCTCCCCCAGCAGGACGACAGCGGCGGGACTGCTCGCGAGAACCGCGGGGGCCGGGACAGCATGCGCGGGCAGCAGCGCGAGACCACCCAGAGCGGCGGCGGCGACCGTCAGGAGCAGCGCAGGCAGCGCGGGGCGTCGGCGTACGGCGTGGGCGGGCACAGCACCGGGTTCCGGGTGGAGGGCTGGGAGTGACCCGGACGTTAGCAACAGTCGCCGAACGCCACGGGGGACAGGGTCAGGTGCGACCGACGACGAGCGCGAGCCGGATGACCTGGGCATCCCGCGGGGCCGTCACGTCCCGCCGCGTGACGTCCGCGATCTTGCGCAGCCGGTAGCGAACGGTGTTGGGGTGCAGGAACAGGCGGCGGGCGGTCGCCTCCACCGCGGCGCCCGCGTCCAGGTAGGTGGCCGCCGTCAGCAGCAGGTCCCCCCCGGCGTCGCGAAGCGGCTCATAGACCTCGGTGCGCAGGCGCCGGCGCGCCGCGTCGTCGCCGAGGACCGCACGCTCCGCGAGCAGCTCGGAAGACGGCACCGGCCGCGGCGCGTCGGGCCAGGCCGTGACGGCGCTGAGCCCGGCGAGGGCCTCGGCGATGCAGGTGACGACGTCGGCCAGGTCGCCGACCGTGGGGCCGAGCACCACGGGCCCCGGCGGGAAGGCGGTCACGGCCTGCTCGACGGCGAGCTCCTTCGGACCCGAGCCACCGACCACGACGATCAGGCGGCCGCCGTACTCCCCCACCAGCAGGCACAGGCCGGTACGCCGGGCCGCAGCGCGCAGATCCGGGATCCGCGCGTCGTCCGGGTCGGGCATGGTGCCGGTCAGGACGCCGACCCACTCCGGCCGTCCCCAGCCGAGTGAGCCCGCACGCGTGAGCACGGCCTCACCGACGTCGCCGCGCAGCAGGGCGTCGACGACGCTGGCCTCCGTGCGGGCGTCCCACGCGCCGCGCTCCTCAGCCGCCGCGGCGTAGACCTCAGCGGCCGCGAAGGCGACCTCGCGGGAGTAGCGAAGCACGGCGTGCTCGAGGGCGTCGGCTTCCTGGGCGGACGTGGCGATGCTCGGAATGGCTGCCTCGAGCACCTCCACCGCCACCCTGATCAGCTGCACGGTCTGCTGCAAGGTCACAGCCCGGGCCAGCGCGCGGGGCGCCGCGGAGAAGATGGCCGGGTCGGCGTGTGGTGGGCGGCTGGTGTCCCGGAGCCACGACGCGAACTCGTCCAGCCCGGCCTGAACGACGAGCCCGACGAACGAGCGCTCCTCGGGCGGCAGCGCCCCGAACCACGGCAGGCCGGCCATCCGCGCGACAGCGTCACTGCTCAGCCGGGAGGTCGCCCGGCGGAACCGCTGCGACGTCGAGGGGGTCGGCACCGATGCAGCATGCCCTACAAAGACCGCGCAACGACGAGGCCTGCCCGGTTAGGCCCGATTACCCGTCAGTACAGGGTTTCCTGTGATGCACGTCTCGGTTACGGGACGTCACCGGGCACGCTTGCTTTGGAGGTTTCTCACAACGAACGATCGTGATCATCGTGCGGTTCGGGCTCGGTCTCGACGGCACGTGGCAGGCAGAGTCGCGCCGTGGTCGCCCTCCTCTCTCCCGGTCAGGGATCGCAGCACGCCGGGATGCTCACGCCCTGGCTGGCCCTGCCGGCCGCCGTCGAGACCGTCGCGCGCTGGTCGGAGATCGCCGATCTCGACCTCGCTGCCGCCGGCACGACCTGGAGCGACGAGGTCATCCGCGACACCGCCGTCGCCCAGCCCCTGCTGACGGCCGCTGCACTGCTGTCCGCCCGGGCGCTTCTCGGTGACGCGATGCCGGATGCAGTCTGCGGGCACAGCATCGGCGAGCTTCCCGCACTCGCGGTTGCCGGCGTGCTGACCGATGACCAGGCCATCGCTCTTGCGGCCCGCCGGGGACGCGCGATGTCTGCAGCGACGACGCTGGCCGCGACTGGCATGTCCGCGGTGCTCGGCGGCGATGCCGACGTGGTCCTCGCCGCCGCTGCTCAGCACGGCCTCCAGGTCGCGACGGTCAACGTCACTGGCCAGGTGGTGCTCGGCGGCCCAGTCGCCGCCCTCGACGCGCTCGCGGCGGACCCGCCGGCCGGCGCCCGGATCCGTCGCCTCGACGTCGCCGGCGCGTTCCACACCTCGGCGATGGCGCCTGCGGTCGCGGAGCTCACCGCCGCGCTCGACGCGCTCTCACCCGCACCACCACGCACGACGGTCATCGGCAACCGTGACGGTGCCGTCGTCTCGGACGGACGTGAGGCCCTGCAGCGACTCGGGGAGCAGCTCACCCACGCGGTCCGGTTCGACCTGTGCCTGGAGACGCTCCGCGGGCTCGGCATCAGTGGCGCCATCGAGCTCGCACCGGGCGGGACGTTGACCGCGGTGGCGAAGCGAGCCCTGCCCGGCGTGGAGCTGGTCGCCCTTCGGACACCCGACGACCTGCCGGCCGCTCGCGCACTGCTGCACCACGCCGGTGAGCACACGCCCGTCGCCTGGCGCGCCCTCCCCTCGCCCGACTCCGGTGTCGTGGACCGCCTCGTCGCCGTCGGTGACGCCGTCCTCGCCGGCGCCCCGATCGCCGTGGTGTCCGGTCGGTCCGGTGCCTCGACCGTCGTGGCTCCGGTGCCCGGCACCGTGACCGAGTGGCTGGTCACCGCAGGTGACCCCGTCCGGGCCGGTCAGCTGCTGGCGGTGCTGACGTGAGAGGCGCCGCACTTGTCGGTCTCGGATCTCATCGCCCGGCACATCGGGCCGACAACAGCGCCATCGCGGCACGCATCGACTCGACCGATGCCTGGATCCGCGAGCGCAGCGGGATCGTGACGCGCGGCGTCGCCGCCCTGGACGAGTCGGTCGTCGACATGGCCGTCAGCGCAGGGGGCAAGGCGCTCGCCGCCGCAGGCGTCGACCCTGCCGACGTCGGCCTGGTCATGGTGGCGACCTGCACGCTGACACACGCCGTGCCCGGAGCCGCAGCGCGCGTCGCGAGCGGTCTCGGGCTGTCGCGCGCCGGTGCGCTGGACCTCGGCGCAGCATGCGCCGGCTTCACCTACGGGCTCGCTCTCGCGGCCGATGCGGTGCGCTGCGGCACCGTCGACAACGTCCTCGTCATCGGCTCGGAGAAGTTCTCCGACATCATCGACCCGCTCGACCGCTCGACGTCCTTCCTCTTCGGTGACGGCGCGGGTGCGGGCGTCGTGGGTGTCTCCGACGTCGACGGCATCTCCAAGCCCGTGTGGTCATCCGACGGCGCGCAGGCCGACGTGCTGCGCACCGTCGGCAGCCCACCGCTGCTGGAGATGGAGGGCCAGGCGGTCTACCGCTGGGCCACCTCGATGCTGCCCGCCTTTGCGCGCGCCACCTGCGAGCGGGCCGGCATCGCGCTGGCAGACCTGGCCGCCGTCGTACCGCATCAGGCCAACCTGCGCATCACCGAGTCGATGGTGCGTGCGCTCAAGCTGCCCTCTCACGTCGTGGTCGCGCGCGACGTCATCGACAGCGGCAACACCAGCGCCGCCTCCATCCCGCTCGCCCTCGACCGCCTGCTCGAGACCGGGGAGGTGCGCCGGGGCGACCCGGTGCTGCTCCTCGGCTTCGGCGCAGGACTCACCGCCGCCGGACAAGTCGTCCGGTGTCCCTGAGCTACAAGGAGAACTCCGTGACCACCACAGCCAGCTACCCCGACCTGCTGACCGGCCTGACCGAGATCGTCGACGAGATCTGCGGCAGCGCAACGGCCGAGAAGGTGACGATCGACGCGACCTTCGACGGCGAGCTGCAGATCGACTCGCTCACGATGGTCGAGATCGTCGTCGCCTGCGAGGAGCGCTTCGGCGTCCGCATCCCCGACGAGGCGCTCGAGCAGCTCAAGACCGTCGGCGACGCCGTCCAGTTCATCGCCAACGCCGGGGTCGCCGCGTGACAGGTATCCCTGTCGCGGTCACCGGTCTCGGTGCCGTCACCCCGCTCGGCCCTGATGTCGCCGCGCTGTGGGACGGCCTGCTGACCGGCCGGTCCGGCGCGCGCCTGCTGGACGACCCGCTGTTCGCGGACTCGCCGGTCCGGCTCGCCGCGACCTGTGACATCGACGGCCGGCTCGACCGGGTGGAGGCCCGCGTGCTCGACCGGGTGCAGCAGCTCGCGCTGCTCGCCGCCCGCGAGGCCTGGGAGGACGCCGGTACGCCGGACGTCGACCCGGAGCGCATCGCCGTGGTCATCGGCTCCGGCATCGGTGGCGCCATGACGATCCTGGGTCAGCACGACGTGCTCCGCGAGAGCGGCGCCCGCCGGGTCTCGCCGCACCTCATCCCGATGCTGATGCCGAACGGGCCGGCCGCGACGGTGGGCCTGGCCCTCAAGGCGCGGGCCGGCGTGCACACGCCGGTCAGCGCCTGCGCCTCCGGCGCCGAGGCG
>JAODNA010000098.1 GCA_025465135.1 Frankiales bacterium
GACTGGGGTGGCGGTGGCGGCGGGGGCGATGGCGGCGGCGGGGGCTGGTAGCCCGCGCGCGACTACCGTCGCCGTATGAGCACGACGCGGCTGGAGGCGTTCAGTGACGCCGTCATCGCGATCCTCATGACCATCATGGTCCTGGAGCTGCGGGTGCCGCACGGATCGACCGCCGGCGCCCTGCGTCCCCTGCTCCCGGTGTTCCTCACCTACGTGCTGAGCTTCGTCTACCTCGGCATCTACTGGAACAACCACCACCACCTGCTGCAGGTCACCGAGCGGATCAACGGCCGGGTGCTCTGGGCCAACCTGCACCTGCTGTTCTGGCTGTCGCTCTTCCCGTTCAGCACCGGCTGGATGGGCCAGAACCACCTCGCGGCGCTGCCCACCGCGGCGTACGGCGGGGTGATGCTCATGGCCGCGATCGCCTACTACATCCTGCAGACCGTCATCGTGCGGGAGCAGGGGCCGGAGTCGCCTCTCCACCGGGTCCTCGGCGGTGACGCCAAGGGCAAGGCCTCGCCCGTCATCTACGCCGCGGCGATCCCACTTGCCTACGTCAGCTCGTGGGCCTCGATCGGCCTGTACGTCCTGGTGGCGCTGATCTGGCTCGTCCCGGATCGCCGGCTCGAGGCCGGCCTGAACGAGCACAGCGACAGCTAGGTCGGCTTGCGGGCGAGCAGCCACAGGAACTGCACGAGGGCGCCGTCACCCTCGTCCTCCTCGATCACCTCTGAGCTCTCGATCACGAGTCCCGACCGTCGTACCGCCTCGCGGGTTGCCTGCTCGCCGATGCCCCCGAAGAACATCGGGACACCGAGCCACTCCTCGTCATGGTCGTCACCGACGCCGAGCGGCGCGCTCGTCAGCAGCAGGCCGCCGGGTCGCAGCCAGGTCGCGATGCGCCCGAACAGCGCCTCGTGGTGCGCTTCGGGCACATGACCGAGGGCGTAGAACGATGCGACCGCGTCAAGGCTCCTGGGGCGCAGGTGCAGCTGCGTCATGTCAGCCTGCACGAGTAGGGCGCGAGGGGCGGCCTGTCGCGCGAGCGAGAGCTGCACCTGTGATGCGTCGACGCCGATCACGTCGTGCTGCGTCGCCAGCAGCCTCGTCGCCGGCACGCCGGGTCCACACCCGAGATCGAGGACCGTGCTCCTTGTCGTCAGCCGGTCGAGGAGCCGTTGCAGCTGCTGCAGCCGTACCGGGCTGTGCTGCGACCAGTCGCGATAGCGCTCACCGATGCGGTCGTAGCCGCTCCGCACGACGGTGAACGGATCAGACGGCGGTGCTGCCGCCGAGCCGTGAGGAGTCAACGGCGCCGCTCAGGCCCCGTAGGGACGCACGTTGCCCGGGAGGTGCCCGACCGCATCGTCGTCGAGTGCCGTCACCGCGGTGTCCCTCTCCTCGACCTGATCCTCGACGGGGACGTGCGCGATCCGCTCGAGGTCGTCCCACGACAGCGCGTACTTGTTCGGCACGGTCACGTCCTGAGCATGACCCTCGTCCGGCCCCTTTGCCAGGGCCCGCTCCTAGGACGGCGGCGTGGGGCCGGTGTCGACGTACAGGCAGAAGGGGTGGCCCGCGGGGTCGAGCAGCACCCGGACGTTCGTCTGTGGCTGGTACGACGCCAGCTCGGCACCCGCGTCGACCGCATGCGCCACGGCCTCGTCGAGGTCGTCGACCTCCACGTCGAGGTGCACCGACATCTGCGGCCGGCCGTCCTCGGTCGGCCAGACGGGACGCACGTACTTCGGCTCCGTCGCGAACGCGAGGTTGTAGCCGGCGTCCTCCGACGGCGCGAGGTCGGCCCAGCCGTCCGACTCGTTGAAGACCTGCCAGCCGAGGAGCCGCGCGTAGAAGTGAGCCAGCTCGCGGGCATCCGGTGCGTCGAGTACGACGCCCCACCACTGCTTGCGGGTGCGCAGCGCCATCAGCTCACCCTCACAGGCCTTTGTCGCGCCGGGTCGCTGCGGGTCATCGCACGCGCCTGAGGAGTGCGCGCAGCGCATCGACCTCCTCGCGGAGAGCCTTGGTCCCTGCTCTGGTCGCCCGAACGCGGGTGCGGGGACGGGACCCGGCCATGGACCGCTCCAGGGTGACCAGGCCGGCTTCGGCGAGAACCTGAAGGTGCCGGCCCAGGTTTCCGTCGGTCAGGCCCAGCTCGTTCTTCAGGGAGGTCACGTCGGCTTCGGTGACCTCACTGAGAATCGCCAGGATGCCGAGCCGTGCGCGCTGGTGCACGGTGTCGTCGAGCGCGGCCGCCGGATGGAGTGTGTCGCTCACGGCAGCTCCGGGCTGAGAGTCATGACGGGCGAGCGTGCCAGGCGGCCCTGGGCGCTTCGCAGGAGCAGCGCCGCGACCACGAGCACCAGGCCCATCGTCGCGACCTCGACGCTCGGCGCCAGCAGCGCCTGGCCGACGTTGCCGAAGAACGAGTCGGACAGGCCGCTGACGTAGTGGCTGAGAGCGGCGACCACGACAGCGAGGGCGGACACGGCTGCGCCCGCCGTGAGCAGGACGCGTTCGTGCTCGACGCGGCCCAGCGCCAGGAGCCCGAAGGCGAGTGCGAGCAGCGGCGTGAGCAGTGGGCGCGACGAGTGCGGGACCCAGCCGTCGAGGGGCGGGAGCAACGTGAGCAGCAGGACCAGGAGCGTGCCGAGGCCGATCACCGTGTACAGACCCCAGCGCTGCCGGAAGCCGCTGCGCCGTGCGGCGGACGCGAACCACAGGACGCTCAGCAGGTACACGGCAGGGACCACGGCGAGCCAGTACAGCGCGAGCGGTCGGCTGCCCGCCAGTGAGCCGATGTTCGCCGTCAGCCGATCGCGCAGCGACGGGTCGGAGGCGCGGAGCGCGCAGGCGCATTCCGACGGAGGACCGTCCCACCAGCCCGCGTAGGCGGGGAAGGCGCCGAGCAGCGCCAGGCCGGTCAGGAGCAACGGCAGCCAACCGGCCGATGCCCGTGCCCGGGTGCGTACACGTCGCGCGTCGAGCTCGGCCAGTAGTCCTTCACTCTGCATGGCAGAGCACTCTGCCACAGAGAGTCAGGGCTGACAACCGCGGTCAGGAACCCTCACGCCAGACCGAAGAGGCGCCACGTGCCCTCGGACACGACCTCGACCACGCCGTCGATCACCTTCAGGGCGGTCTGGTCGTCGATCGCGTACGTCGGCACGGGCAGTCGGGCGGCCCACGTCTGCGCATTGGCCAGCGAAGCGTCCGGATGACCTGGGCTGTCCAGGTGCGGGATCACCGCGAAGTCGATGAGGCCAGCTCCAGCCGCCGTGACGAAGGTCCGGTTGACGTCGCCGTCGGGTGTGGCGAAGACCATCTCCTCCGACGTCAGCGCGTGGCCGCTGCCCGTGCGCGGCTCGGTGTACGTCTCGCCGAACGTGGAGGCTGCTGCGATGGCGCCCGCGCTCGTCCCGACGTACACCGTCGTGGGCAGGGACGCGAGCAGATCGGTGAGGCCCGACTCCTTCATCCAGAAGGCGAGGTACAACGGGTCGCCGCCCCAGAACAGCAGCGCGTCCGCTGCCTGCACAGTCGGGACCCACACCTCCCTGTCGATGCTCGGCAGTGCAGTGAGCTCCAGCACCCCAAGCGATCGCCATCCCAGGTTGGTCAAAGGCGTCTGGACCTCACCGCGGATGAGCCGGGCCGCCAGCTCGGGTCCGCTCGAGAACGGCAGGATCGCAGTAGGGATGACCAGGGCGCTGGACTCGGTGATCGGCTTGCCGAGCAGCTCGACCAGCGCGTCGAGAATGCTCGCGTTGTTGATACCGGACGACGTCAACAGCAGTTTCACGAAACACACTCTGCCGCACGCTGCGTCAGCCGGCCGTGCGGCCGTCGCACGAGCCGGTAGGGCCGGTGAGCATCGAGCGGCACCTCCCGGGCGTCAACGTCGCACGCCGTAGCGGAGGTGTACGACACCTGAGTCGAACGTGCGGCTGTCGACGAGGTCGAGGACCTCGCGTTGTTCGGCACGCGGGAAGAACGGGGTGCCGCCGCCGACGAGCACGGGGTGGACGCGCAGCCGGTACTCGTCGACAAGATCGAGCGCGGAGGCCTCGGCGGCGAGCGTGGCGCCGCCGATGCCGATGTCGCCTTGCCCTGGCCGAGCGCGCCACGTCTGGACCTCCTCGGCCAGTCCGCCGGCAGCCAGCCGGTAGCCGTACTGCACCGAGGTCAGGGTTGTGGAGAAGACCACCTTCGGCAGCGACGTCCACAACGCGGCGAACTCCCGCTCGAGGTCGCTGAGCGACGCCTGGTCGACGGTCTCCCAATACGACATCGTCTCGTACAGCCGGCGCCCAAGCAGGTGCACGCCGAGCCCGCGGACCTCCTCGGTGGCGAAGCGGAAGACCTCCTCGTCAGGCGCAGACCACGCGAAGCCGCCGTCCGGCCCGGCGATGTAGCCGTCGAGTGACACGCCCATCGAACAGGTGACCTTGCGCATCAGCTCTCCCGTCGCCTGCGGAGGCGGACCGCCTTCCGCGGGGAGGATAGGCGGGCGGATCCTGCGGTGGCGACGTCTCGGGGAAAGCGATGCCCGGCGGGGTCATTCGTGGGCGGGTGCTCGGGGTTGGGGGAGCCGGGTCCAGGGGGTGCGCAGGTCGGTGTGGTGGAGGTGCTGGCGGTGCCACTGGACGTGGTGGCGTCTGCACAGGAGCACCAGGTTGTCGATGGTGGTCGGGCCGCCGTCGGCGCGGGCGCGGAGGTGGTGGATGTCGCAGAACGCGGGTGGCCGGTTGCAGCCTTTGGTGGTGCAGCAGCGGTCGCGGGCGGTGACGGCGCGGCGTTGGGCGGTGCTGATCTGGTCGGTGCCGGTGGTCAGGCTGAGGGCCTGACCGGTGTGGTCGAGCGTGATGCGTTCGAGCTGCGCGTCGCAGTGCAGGGTCTGGATCTGGCTGCGGGTGGCGGGTCCGGTGAAGGGGGCGGTGGCGCAGTCGGCGCCGGGGTGCTGGTCGAGGTCGATCGTGAACGCGGCGGTCGGGTCGGTCCCGACCGTGCGGGTCGCGGGACCGGGGAGGCGGAGCGTCCAGCCGGCGGGGATGACGTAGCTCAGGCGGGGTCGGCTGCCGGCGGTGTCGGGGAGCTCGGCGTGGCGCAGCGCGAGGCCGAACACGTCGGTGAGGGCGTCGGCGTTGCGCTGCCCGGCGCTGCGCGGGTCCGCGAGGCCGTCGCGGCGGCCGAGCGAGGCCAGCACGGTGAGCATCGGCTCCATCGCGGCGTCGGGGAGCTCGAAGGTGCCGCGCACCGAGCCGCGGTGGGTGTTACGGAGCTGCAGGAACCGCCGGTCCTCTGCGCTGGCCTCCTGGTCGTCCAGAGCAGGTTCGCACCAGGTCGCGATCAGGTGCGCGACGTACTGCCCGAGCTGGTCGGGGTCGGTCCGGCGGGCGACCTCGATCAGCTCGGGCTGGGAACGCAGCAACGCGCCGGGGTCGATCCTGCCGACGAGCCGGACGAGCTGCCGGCCGTGGGCTTCGGTCAGGACACCGTCGATGATCGCGTCGGCGACCGCGGGGAGCTCCCGCAACGCGACCGAGGTCCGGATGGTCCGCCCCGCCACCACCCCTGTCGTCTTGGTCACCGACCGCAGCCACGCCGGGGCCGGGCACACCGCTCCGGCGACGGCCGGGTCGGGGACCTGACCGCCGCCGCGGACGGCGAGCTCCCCGACCGCCCGCGACAGCACCCCCGCCAGCCGGTTCGACGCGCCCGCCAGATCCGCCACGAGCTCCTGCAGCCCACCGATCGGCAGCCCCGTCACGTCGACCGCAGCGAGCCCGTCGACCGCCGCAGCGAGCGATGCATCGTTCGAACACATGTGCGAAGACTACCCGATCCACCCGACAAAATCCCTTACCGCACAGTCCTTTCTTCACGATGTGGACGACGCACGCTCGTCCACAGATTCCGGCGAGCGGTTGCCCAGCCGGCCCAGGACATGCCGCAGGGGCGGGTCCGAAGACCCGCCCCTGCGTCGAACCAGACCGAACTAGCTGAGCTTCAGGTTCTCCGCGATCCCACCGGCGAGGATCGCGGCGGTGCCGGGCATGTGGCCGGCGGCGGCCTGCAGCTTCGGGAAGACGCTGGGGTCACCGGCGACGTCCGCATCGATCGCCGTGAACAGCGACGCGACGTGCGGCTTGAGCTCGTTGGCCACGGCGTCAGCAGGCAGCTGCGGGACGACGGAGTTGATGAGCTGGCCGAACGAGGTGCGGTAGCCGTCGAGGTCCTTGACCGCCTTGGCGGTCATGGCCGAGTTCTTCGTCGCCTTGCCCAGGGTGTAGTCGACGAAGAAGCCGATGTGCTGGCGCCAGGAGGCGAGGAACGGCGCCTCGGCCTTCGGGTACGCCGAACCGACGGCCTTGCTCAGCGCGACCGAGTTCGCGTCGAGGGCGGAGACCGCGCCGACGACCATCGGGTCCTTGAGGTTGCCGCCCTTGCTGACCGCGGTGTTGATGGCGATGCCGGCCGCGTAGACGTGCTGGGTCAGCAGCGCCGTGAGCCCGCTGCGCAGGTCAGCCGCACCCGTGTCGGTCTTGCCGAGCTTGAGGTTCGTGGCGATGCCGTTCGCGAGGATCGCGGCGGTGCCCGGCATGTGACCGGCAGCGTCCTGCAGCAGCTGGAACTGCTTCGGGTCGCCGGCGACCTGCGCGTCGATCGCCGCGAAGAGCGACGCGACGTGCGGCTTGAGCTCGTTGGCGACCGCGTCGGCCGGGAGCTCAGGAACCACGGAGTTGATGAGCTGGCCGAAGTTCGTGCGGTAGCCGTCGAGGTCCTTGATGGCCGTGTTGGTCATCGTCGCGTTCTTCGTCGCCTTGCCGAGCGTGTAGTTGACGAAGAAGCCGATGTGCTGGCGCCAGGAGGCGAGGAACGGAGCCTCGGCCTTCGGGTACGCCGAACCGACGGCCTTGCTCAGCGCGACCGAGTTCGCGTCGAGGGCGGTGACAGCAGCCACGACGGCCGGGTCCTTGAGGTTGCCCTTCTTCGCGATCGCCGTACCGGTGGCGATGCCGGCGAGCTGGACGTGCTCCTCGAGCAGGTAGGTCAGGCCCGCACGCAGCTCGACCGCCTTGCTGCTCGTGGCGGCCTGGCCGACGAGGGCCATGTCAGAGGCAGACGCGGACGCCTCCGGCGAGGACGACGAGGCCGAGGAGCCGGCGGTGGAGCTGGTCGAGCTGCCGCCACAGGCGGTCGCTGTCAGGGCGAGGCCGACGACGACGGTCGCCAGCGTGATCGAAGTGCGCTTCACAGGGTGTTCTCTCTCCACTAGGGCGTGCGGGGTCAGGGCGGCGCACTCGGGCGAGCGGCCGTGAAGGCGGTGCGGGAGGTCAGGAGACGACGACGGTGCCGTTCATCCCGTGGTGGATCGTGCAGTAGTACGTGAACGTGCCGGTGGTGCTGTAGGTGTGACTGACCTGCTGGCCCTTCTTGGTCAGCTTCAGGTTGAACGCCTTGTCGTCGGTCTGCTCGGTGCGCAGGTTGTCGCCGCCCACCTTGTAGTCGCCTTCGACGAGGACGTGCGTGATGTTGTCGCCGCCGACCCAGGTGACGGTCTGGCCCTTCTTGACGTTGACCGTCTTCGGGTCGAAGGCGAGCAGCCCGGTGTTGACCGTCACGCCATCGGCGGTCACTGCAGGGGTGCTTGCCTTGCTGGACGTCGTGCTCGATCCCCCGCAGGCAGCCGACAGAAGAGCGGTCGACAGGACTGCGGCGGCGAGGGTGGCGGCTCGTGCTCGGTTGGTGTTCATCGGCAAGCATTCGGTGCTGCCGCCGGATCGGATTGCCCGCCGGTTGTCGGCCGCGTCACATGAGGTTTACGGCCCGGCTCCACATCCACCGGACCTCGGCGGGCGAAGGACTTGCATGTCGACCGCCAACTCTCCGCTCGTGACCCGCTCTGCCGCCCGGCTGCTCCTGGCCGGCGCCGCGGTGGGCGCGGGCGCCATCCACCTCGCGTTCGGACCGGAGCACCTGCAGGAGTACCTGCCGCTCGGTATCGGCTTCCTCGCCGCGGGTGTCCTGCAGATCCTCTTGGGCCTCTACCTCGCGATCCGCGAGTCCCGACGCGTCCTGCTCGGCGGTGCGCTCTTCTCAATCGCCTTCGTCGGCGTCTACCTGATGAGCCGCACCGTCGGCCTGCCACTCGGTCCTGACGCGTTCCACCCGGAGGGCTTCGCCGCAGCGGACCTGCTGTGCTGCGCGTTGGAGCTGGTCGTGATCGTCGGCGCACTGCTTCTGGTACGCCGGCCGGGGGCGCTCCGCGCACCCCTGGGCCTTCGGGTCGCCGGCGTCTTCGCCGGCAGCCTGCTTCTCGTCAGCGGGGCCACGACCTACGCCGTGGCCGCCCCCGCCGCCGAGCACGCGCATGAGCACGCGACCGGCCATGACTCCCACCCGGCCTGCCCCGCGGCCCCGGTGCTGACCGGCGTGCAGGACGCGCGCGGCGTCGACACCGGCGTGACGGCGTACTTCTCCTGCAAGCTCCTGCACGAGCATGACGGCCACACCGGAGCGCACTCATGACCGCGCTCCTGGTGAACCCGCTCCGGCGCAGCCGGGTATCCCTCGTGCTCGCCGTCCTCGCTGCTGCCGGGCTGGTCTACGACGCCGTCGTCCACCTGCACCTGGCGGCCGACTACGACGCCGTCGGCGGGACGATCACCCAGGGCGGCCTGTTCCGGCTGGAGGCCGTGCTCGCCTGCCTGGCCGCGCTCGCCGTCCTGCTGTCCGACCACCGGCTGGCCTGGGCCACCGCAGGCCTCACCGGCGTGGCCGGGGTGGCCGCCGTACTGCTCTACCGGTACGTCGACGTCGGGGCGATCGGCCCCATCCCGAACATGTACGAGCCTTCCTGGTTCGCCGAGAAGACCCACTCGGCCCTGGCCGAGGCGGCCGTGGCCGCGCTCTGGCTCCTGCGCGAGGGCCTGCGCCTGAAGCAGGGTTTCGCGCAACGACGGCGAAACTGACGGGTAACCGCCAGTCCCTCCGACGCCGGAGCCCGCCTTGTCCCGTCGCGCACTGATCGCCGCCCTGTCCTGCGCCGCCCTCACGGGCTCGGCGCTCACCGGGCTGGCGCTCACCAGCGGCTCGCAGACCGCGGCGCCCCGCGCCTCGGCGAGCCCCGACCAGCGGTTCCTGTCCCTCACGGGCGACACGCCGGCCGCCGAGGACGAGACGCGGGGGACGGCGGGCGCGCCGGCCGCTCCGGCCGCGG
>JAODNA010000104.1 GCA_025465135.1 Frankiales bacterium
GCCGGCTCGAGGACGCGGGTTCGCCGGTGAAGTGGGGGAGCGGCGCCGAGGCGGACACCCGCCGCGTGCAGGAGTTCGTCACCACCGCCGACCCCGCCGGGACGGTGCTCGAGATCTTCCACGGCGCCGCGCTGGTCCACGAGCCGCTGGGGTCCGAGGCGACGTTCGTCACTGGCGACCAGGGCATGGGCCACGTCGTCCTGCCCACGAAGGACCCGCAGGCGTCGTACGACTTCTACACGCAGGTCCTCGGCTTCCGCAGTCGCGGCGCGTTCCGAGTGCCTGCGGTGGCGGTGCCCGGTGGCGACCCGGACGGGCGCTACTTCGTGCGGTTCCTGTCGACCAACCCGCGCCACCACACGCTTGCGCTGGGTCCGTGGTGGCAGCCGAACGGGATCATCCACTTCATGCTCGAGGTGACGAGGCTCGACGACGTCGGCCGCGCCCTGGACCGGCTGCACAAGCACAAGTTCCCGCTGAGCTCGACCCTCGGCCGGCACACCAACGACCACATGGTGTCGTTCTACGTCGGTACGCCGAGCGGCTGCGACATCGAGCTCGGCTGCGAGGGCCGCCGGATCGACGAGGACGGGTACACCGCCGAGGACATCACCGCCGACAGCTTCTGGGGCCATCGGTGGAAGGCGAGAGGATGACCGCCGTGGAGCAGGCGGCGTCACCGGCGGAGATGCGGCGGGTCCTCGGATCCTTCGCCACCGGGGTCACCGTCGTCACCGGGATAGGCCTGGCCGGGCCGGTCGGCTTCTCCTGCCAGTCGTTCGCGTCGGTGTCGCTCGATCCACCACTCGTGCTGTTCTGCCCTGCGCACACCTCGCGGTCCTGGCCGCTCATCCGCGATGCCGGCAAGTTCTGCGTCAACGTGCTGGCGGAGGACCAGGAGGACCTGTGCGCGCGGTTCGCGACGACGGGTTCTGACAAGTTCGCCGAGCTGGCCTGGCACGAGACCGCGTGGGGTCCCTCGCTCGACGGCGTGCTGTCGACAGTGATGTGCGACGTCGAGGCGGTGCACCCCGCCGGCGACCACGACATCGTGATCGGCCATGTGCGCGAGTTGGTGCTGCACCGCGAGGCCGCGCCCCTGGTCTTCTACCGCGGCACCTTCGGGCTCGAGCTTTGAGCCTGTCCGAGGAGCAGCGGGGCGAGGTCGCCGAGCTGCTGCGGGTCGCCGAGGAGACGCGCGTCGCCGTGCCGCCGATCGTGCAGACCCACCCCGACATCGACGTCGTCGACGCCTACGAGATCCAGCTGCGCAACATCCGCCGCCGGGTCGATGCGGGTGCGCGGATCGTCGGCCACAAGGTCGGCCTGTCGTCGCTGGCGATGCAGCAGATGATGGGCGTCAGCGAGTCCGACTACGGCCACCTGCTCGACGACATGGTCCTGACCGAGGACCTGCCCGTCGAGGCCGCTCGCTTCCTGCTGCCGCGCGTGGAGGTCGAGGTCGGCTTCGTGCTCGGCGACGACCTGCCGGGCGAGGGCTGCACGGTCGAGGACGTTCTCCGGGCCACGGACTACGTCGTCCCGGCGATCGAGCTCATCGACAGCCGGATCGCCGACTGGAAGATCGGCCTCTTCGACACGATCGCCGACAACGCCTCCTCCGCCGGGCTGGTGCTGGGCAAGGAGCGCCGCAAACCGGACGAGCTCGACCTCACCGCCATCGACGCGACACTGTCGCGCAACGGCGAGCAGGTCGCGACCGGCCGCTCCGACGCCGTGCTCGGCAACCCGGCCATCGCTGTAGCGTGGCTGGCGCAGAAGGTCGCCTCGTTCGGTGTGAGGCTCGAGGCCGGCCACGTCGTGCTGCCAGGCTCGTGCACGCGGGCCTACGACGTGAAGGCGGGTGACTCGGTGCTCGCCGCCTTCGAGGGGCTCGGCACCGTATCCGTCTCGTTCGTCTAGAAGGGCTTCCCCTGTGGTCAGCTCGCCGTTGTCAGCCGCCATCGTCGGCTCGGGCAACATCGGTACCGACCTGCTCGCCAAGCTGCTGCGCAGCGAGCACATCGAGCCGCGCTGGATGATCGGCGTCGACCCCGGCTCCGAGGGCCTGCAGCGGGCCCGCGACGCCGGACTCGAGGCGAGCGCGGAGGGTGTCGACTGGCTGTTCGCCCAGTCCGAGCAGCCTGACCTGGTGTTCGAGGCGACCTCGGCGTACGTGCACCAGGCCAACGCACCCCGCTACGAGGAGCGCGGCATCCAGGCGATCGACCTCACCCCCGCGGCGATCGGGCCGTACGTCGTGCCGAGCGCCAACATGGCTGACCACTACGACGCGCCCAACCTCAACCTGATCACCTGCGGCGGTCAGGCCACCATCCCGATCGTGCACGCGATCAGCAGCGTCGTACCGGTGTCGTACGCCGAGATCGTCGCGTCGGTGTCGTCACGGTCTGCCGGTCCGGGGACCCGCGACAACATCGACGAGTTCACCCGTACGACATCGCGGGGCATCGAGGTCGTCGGCGGCGCCGAGCGCGGCAAGGCGATCATCATCCTCAACCCGGCCGACCCGCCGCCGCTGATGCGCAACACCGTCTTCTGCGCCATCCCGGCCGACGCGGATCGTGACGCGGTGCGCGACGCGGTGGCGAGGCGGGTGGCCGAGGTCGCGCAGTACGTGCCGGGCTACCGGGCCCGTAGCGAGGCGCAGTTCGATGAGCCGTCCGACGTCTCCGGTGGGCACGCGCGCGTCGCCGTGTTCCTCGAGGTCGAGGGCGCGGGCGACTTCTTCCCGCCGTACGCGGGCAACCTCGACATCATGACCGCCGCAGCTGTCCGGGTCGGCGAGGTCCTCGCGACCTCCCGCATCCCGGCATAGGGGGAACGCACATGCCTTACTCCGACACGCTCGACGTCCGCGTCACCGACTCCTCGCTGCGCGACGGATCGCACGCGAAGCGGCACCAGTTCACCGAGGAGCAGGTCGTCGCGATCGTCGGTGCGCTCGACGAGGCGGGCGTACCGGTCATCGAGGTATCGCACGGTGACGGCCTCGGCGGCTCGTCGTTCAACTACGGCTTCAGCAAGACGCCGGAGCAGGACCTCATCCGGGCGGCCGTGAAGACCGCGAAGCAGGCGAAGATCGCGTTCCTCATGCTGCCGGGCCTCGGCACCAAAGACGACATCCGTGCGGCCCTGGACAGCGGTGCGTCCGTCTGCCGCGTCGCCACGCACTGCACCGAGGCGGACGTGTCCCGTCAGCACTTCGGGCTGGCCCGCGAGCTCGGCCTCGAGACCGTCGGCTTCCTGATGATGGCGCACAGCTCGCCGCCGGAGGAGCTGGCGAAGCAGGCGCGCATCATGGCCGACGCCGGCTGCCAGTGCGTCTACGTCGTCGACAGCGCGGGCGCACTCGTCATGGAGCAGGTGAGCGACCGGGTGTCGGCCCTCGTCGCCGAGCTCGGCAGCGACGCGCAGGTCGGCTTCCACGGCCACGAGAACCTCGGCCTCGGCGTCGGCAACTCCATCGTCGCCGCCCGGGCCGGTGCGCTGCAGATCGACGGCTCGACGCGTCGCTTCGGTGCGGGTGCGGGGAACACGCCCATCGAGGCTTTCGCCGCGGCCGCGGAGAAGATCGGCATCAAGACCGGCATCGACGTACTCAAGATCATCGACGCCGCCGAGGACGTCGTGCGTCCGGCGATGGACGGCGAGTGCGAGCTCGACCGGCTGGCGATCCTGATGGGCTACGCCGGCGTCTACTCGTCGTTCCTCAAGCACGCGTACCGACAGGCAGAGCGGTACGACGTGAGCGGCGCCGAGCTGCTGCTGCGGGCCGGCCGGCGCAAGCTGGTCGGCGGTCAGGAGGACCAGCTGATCGACATCGCGCTGGAGCTGGTCTCCGAGAAATGACACCCGACAGCACGCGCAAGAGCGTCACGGTCAACGGCCTCGACTACAGCTATCACGACGTGGGTGACGGTCCCGCCGTCGTACTGCTCCATGGTTCTGGTCCCGGTGTCACCGGCTGGGCCAACTTCGGCAACAACCTGCCCGTCCTGTCCGAGCACCTGCGCTGCATCGTCGTCGACCAACCGGGGTTCGGCGCGAGCGCGCGACCGGACACGTACGAGCGCAACTACCTGCGCATCAGCGCCGACGCACTCGGCGGACTGCTCGACGCACTCGGCCTCGAGCAGGTCGCGTTGCTCGGCAACTCGATGGGCGGCGACGTCGCGGTCCGCTACACGCTCGACAACCCGAAGCGCGTCACCAAGCTCATGCTGATGGGTCCCGGCGGCACCGGCGCGACGATCCTCGGCCCGTCGCCGAGCGAGGGCATCACCCGGCTGATGGAGTTCAACGCCGAGCCGACGCGCGAGCGGATGGCGGCCTGGGTGCGGACGATGCTCTTCGACCAGCGCCTCGCGACCGACGAGCTGATCGATGCGCGGATGGCGAGTGCGACCGAGCCCGGCGCGGTGAAGAACCTGCAGGACGCCTACGCGACGTTCTACGACCCGGCGATGGCGGAACCGGTGCCGCTCTGGGGCGAGGTGCACAAGATCCGCCAGCCGGTGCTGCTGTGCTGGGGGCGGGATGACAGGGTTGCTCCTGTCGAGGGGGCGCTGTTCCCCGCTCGGCGGATGGCCAAGGCCGACCTGCGCATCTACAGCCGATGCGGCCACTGGGTGCAGATCGAGCGCAAGTCCGACTTCGAACGAGCAGCAATCGAGTTCCTGGGGGACCAGCAGTGAGCAAGGACGTCGAGACGGTCGAGCGGGTCATCCCGGCAGCCCCGGAGAAGATCTTCGCGCTGCTGGCCGATGCCAACCGGCACCAGGACTTCGACGGGTCGGGCACGGTGAAGGCCGCGCACGAAGGCACGCCGAGGCGCCTGCAGCTCGGCTCGAAGTTCGGCATGAACATGCGGATCGTGATGCCCTACTCCATGGTCAGCACGGTCGTCGAGTACGACGAGAACAAGCGCATCGCGTGGCAGCCGCGGCCGGCCTACCCGATTGCCAACCGACTCGCCGGCGGTCGCATCTGGCGCTACGAGCTCGAGCCCGTGCCGGGCGGCACCCGCGTGCGTGAGTCCTGGGACATCACACACGAGTCAGCGCTCACCAAGCCGGTGGTGCGTCAGGCGGGCGGCCGCACCCGCGAGGCGATGGAGAAGACTCTCGAGCGACTCGAGCAGCTCGTCACCGGCTAGAGCCAGTAGTCGCCGCCGATGCCCTTGAGGACCTCCTCGAGGGCACCCGGGGGCCAGGCGCTCGGGACCGGCTCCTCCGTGCGCGGGCGCCGGCGCGCGTGGTCGCGGGGAAAGAGCGCCACGCTCGCCTGGCGGGCGCACTCCTGGACGAACGGTGCGAGCCGGGCCAGGTCCAGGCGGTCCGCCGCGCCCGTCAACGAGATGGCGGCGACCGCTCGACCGCTGCCTCGCAGGGGGGCGGCGACGCAGGCGACGCCGGCCGCGGACTCCTCGCGGTCGTAGGCCAGGCCGCCTCGCGCGCGCACCGACACGAGCTCCTGCTGGAGCGCGCCGAGGCTGGTCAGCGTGCGCGGCGTGCGGACGACGAGCTTGTTGCTGCGGTACATCGACTCGACCTGCCGCGGGTCGGTCCAGGCGAGGATGGCCTTGCCCGCGGCGGTCGCGTGCGCCGGCGTACGGCCACCGACCCTCGTCGCGACTGCCGCACCCGCACGCCCGGCGACGCGGTCGAGGTAGACGATGTCGAGCCGGTCGAGAACGGCCAGGTGCGCCGTTGTCGAGGTGCGCAGGTGAAGGTCGTGCAACAGGGGAGCGGTTGCCTCGCGCAGCTCGTTGTGCGCGACCGCAAGGCCGCCGAGCTCGAGCGAGCGCATGCCCAGCCGGTAGCCGCCGCCGGTGTGGTCGAGCCACCGGAGCCTGCAGAGCGACTCGAGGATCCGGTGCACCGTCGACCGCGGCAGGCCGCTGCGGTCGGCGATCTGCTGGAGCGTCAGCCAGGGCGAGGCGCCGTCGAACGCGCTCATGATGAGCGTCATCCGCTCGACCATCGACGGGGGCGTCTCGGAGGCTGCCATGACGTCGCCACTGTAGAGCCGACGACCTTGACGAGTAGAACGTGTTCTACCAAGATTGCCGCATGTCAGGCGCCCCGCAGTACGACGTCGTCGTGGTGGGCTCCGGCGCCGGCGGCCTGGTCGGCGCGCTCACGGCAGCAGACCGCGGCCTGCGCGTCCTGGTGCTCGAGAAGGCCGACACCTTCGGCGGTACGACGGCGCTCAGCGGCGCGGGTCTGTGGGCGCCGGCCAACCTGCACGTCCTCGCCGCCGGTCAGCCCGACAGCCTCGAGCTCGCCCGCGAGTACATGCGACACACCGTCGGCGACCGCACGCCGGCGGCGATGCAGGACACGTTCCTCAAAGCGGCCGCCGGAGTCATCGCGTGGCTGGAGACGAAGAACGTCCGCTTCTCGTACATGACCGGTTATCCGGACTACCGCCCGGACCTGCCCGGGGCGCTGCTGACGGGACGGGCGATCACGCCGAAGGTCTTTCCTCACGCGCGCCTGGCTGAGGTGCCCGCGCCGGTGCGGCCGAAGCTCGCGATGGGACATGGCGGGCCCCCCATCACCGACCCGGGGCCCGAGGGGCCGGAGTGGGGCGGGCAGTCGCTCATCGCGCAGCTCCTCATCGCCTGCAGAGCCGCGGGCGTCGACCTCTGGGCGTCGACCGCCTTCACGGACCTGCTGGTCGAGGACGGCCGGGTCGTCGGCGTCCGGGCGGACCGCGGTGGTGCGGAGGTCACCGTGTCGGCTGCCGTCGGCGTCCTGCTGGCAGCGGGTGGTTTCGAGCGCAACGAGGCGATGCGCAAAGAGCACAGCGTCGGGCCTGCGGCGCGCGCGGACTGGACCCTCGGCGTACCGGAGAACACCGGTGACGCCATCCGGGCCGGCGTCGCACTCGGAGCCGCGACCGACCTGATGGAGGACTGCTGGTGGGCGCCGGGGTTCGTGCGTCCCGACGGGGACGTGTCGTTCCTGCTCTGGGAGCGCGTCGCGCCGGGCGGCATCGTCGTCGACCGTGAGGGCCGGCGCTGGATCAACGAGGGCACCGACTACAACACCTTCGGCCACCGCATGCTGGAGGCAGAGGCCACCGGCCGGCCGGTGATCCCGTCCTGGTGGGTGATGGACCAGCACTTCGTCGACACCAACGGCTTCGGGGGGCTCCGGCCGGGCGCCGACCCGTCGCCCTGGGTCGAGGCGGGCGCGCTCGTGCGGGCCGATACGGTCGAGGAGCTCGCGGCCGCTATCGGCGCACCGGAGCTGGCCGCGACCGTCGAGCGGTGGAACGGGTTCGCGGCGACCGGAGTGGACGACGAGCTTGGGCGGGGCGTCGAAGGGAGTCACGAGCGGCAGCTGCTGTCGGTCTTCCAGCGCTACCCGGGCATCTCGGGCCCGCACGATCACCCCAACCCGTCGCTCGCGCCGATCTCGACCGGTCCGTTCTACGCCGGGCCGGTCGTGCTCGCGGACCTCGGGACCAAGGGCGGCCTGGTCTGCGACGAGCAGGCCCGCGTCGTCGACACGTCGGGTCGCCCGCTGCCCGGGCTCTACGCCTGCGGCAACACGATGGCGTCGATGATGGGCCACGCCTATCCCGGCCCGGGCGCGTGCATCACCCCGGCGATGGCCTTCGCCTCCGTCGCCGTCAGCCACATGACGGCAGGGCACGGAGTGCGTCGCTGAAGGGCAGCGTCGTCCTCGTCACCGGCGGCACGCGTGGCGTGGGGGCGGGCATCGCTGCGGCGTTCGCCGACGCCGGGGCGGACGTCGTCGTCTGCAGCCGCAACGCCACCGGCGACGCGCTTGCCTGCGATGTGCGCGACCCGGCAGCCGTCGAGGAGATGGTCCGCAGCATCGTCGGCCGTCACGGCCGGCTCGACGTCGTCGTCAACAACGCGGGCGGAAGTCCGTACGCCGACGCCGCGACGATGAGCCCGCGCCTCGCCGAGCGCGTGATCGCGCTGAACCTGC
This sequence comes from Frankiales bacterium, assembly GCA_025465135.1. Taxonomy (GTDB): domain Bacteria; phylum Actinomycetota; class Actinomycetes; order Mycobacteriales; family SCTD01; genus RYN-124. Next base: position 7,992 of record JAODNA010000104.1, read on the forward strand.
TCGCGCCCTTCTACGTCGCGCAGGCAGCCAACGCCGTGATGCAGCAGCAGGCCGACGGCGGCTCCGTCGTCAACATCGGCAGCGTGGCTGCGCGACGGCCAGCTCCTGGGACCTCGGCGTACAACGCCGCCAAGGCGGGGCTCGCCGTCCTCACACGCAGCCTGGCCCTGGAGTGGGCGCCGAAGGTCCGGGTCAACGCCGTCACGCCAGGGCTGGTCCGGACCGAGGCCGATGCGTACGCCGAGGGGGTGGAGCGGACCATCCCGATGGGCCGGCTCGCCGAGCCGTCGGACGTCGCTGCGGCGTGCCTCATGCTGTGCTCACCGGAGGCGCGCTTCATCACCGGTGCGGATCTGTACGTCGACGGCGGGGGAGAGATCCCCGCCTTCCTGGCGGTTGGAGACCCCCATGGCTGACGCCTATCTCGTCGAGGCGGTCCGCTCGCCGGTGACCCGCCGCGGCGGTGGGCTGTCCGGCGTCCATCCGGCCGACCTGGGCGCGCACGTGCTGACCGCGCTGATGTCGCGATCCGGTGTCGACCCGGCGGCGGTCGATGACGTGGTCTTCGGCTGCGTCGACACGATCGGCCCGCAGGCCGGCGACATCGCCCGCACCTGCTGGCTCGCGGCGGGTCTGCCGGAGGAGGTGCCTGGTGTCACCGTCGACCGCCAGTGCGGCTCGTCGCAGCAGGCGGTGCACTTCGCCGCGCAGGCCGTGATGAGCGGCACGGCGGACCTCGTCGTCGCCGGCGGTGTGCAGAACATGAGCGCGATCCCGATCTCCGCGGCGATGATCGCCGGGCAGCAGTACGGCTTCGACGAGCCGTTCGCCGGGTCCGTCGGGTGGCGCGCGCGGTACGGCACGGAACCGCTGTCACAGTTCGCTTCCGCTGATGCGATCGCGTCGCAGTGGGACATCTCGCGCGGCGAGATGGAGGCCTTCGCGCTAGAGAGCCACCGCCGTGCGCTGGCTGCCATCGACGAGGGCCGGTTCACCCGTGAGATCGCGCCGTACGGCGACGTCACCGAGGATCTCGGGCCGCGACGCGACACGACCCTCGAGAAGATGGCCTCGCTGAAGCCGCTGATCGAGGGCGGCCGGGTGACCGCTGCCGTCGCCTCGCAGATCACGGATGGCGCGGCGGCGCTGCTGGTCGCGTCGGAGGCCGCCGTACGCGAGCACGGCCTCACTCCGCGGGCGCGGATCCACCACCTCTCCGTGCGGGGGGCCGATCCGGTGCTGATGCTGACGGCACCGATCCCGGCTACGGCACATGCCCTGAAGAAGACCGGCATGTCCATCGACGACGTCGACCTGGTCGAGATCAACGAGGCCTTCGCGTCCGTCGTCCTCGCGTGGCAGCGTGAGACGGGCGCCGACCTGGCGAAGGTCAACGTCAACGGCGGCGGCATCGCCCTCGGCCATCCGCTCGGCGCGACCGGCGCGCGCCTGATGACCACGCTGCTGCACGAGCTGGAACGCACCGGTGGCCGGTACGGCCTGCAGACCATGTGCGAGGGCGGTGGCCAGGCCAACGTGACGATCCTGGAGCGCCTCTAGCCCTGGGTCATCGACCGGGCGCTGACTCCGCCAGGGCCTTGAAGTTCAGCAGCTGGCGACGGGCCATGACGAGGTCGCCCGCCGCAAGCGCGGGCGCGTACCAGCGACCGCGTGCCATCACGACCTTCAGCAGCAGTCGCGTGGTGCTGCCGGTCGGAACCAGCACGTACGACATGACGGCGCCGACGATCCTGGCGGTGAGGTGCTCCTCGGGGACGACCGACAGGACCCGGCCGATCTCGAACCGCTCCCCGATGCGGGTGAACCTCTCGCCGGGCTGCGGGTCGGGCAGCCCGCGCAGCTCGCGCGGCGAGCGGCGCCCGAAGTTGTCGATCCAGTCGTAGGAGTAGGGCGCCAGCCGCACCTGGCACAGCCACGGCCACACCTCGGCCGGCGAGGCGCGCACCGTGACGCCGCGCCAGACCTCCATCACGGGCGTCGGCACCAGGTCGTCACACGGGTAGCGCCGGGCCACCTCGTCCTCCGTGACGCCCCACCGTTCGGCGATCACCGGGCGGTCACCGCCGCGGGCGCCCGACGCTCCAGCTCATGGACGGCAGCGTACGGGCAGGGGACCGCTGACGTCGCGGGCGCTACGTTGCGGCCGTGGTCGCCGTGGTCGCTCCCGTGCTGGTGCTGGCAGCGGTGGTGGTTGCGGTGCTGCTTGCCTCTCACCGGCCGTCCCGGCTGAGCGTCGACGTGGAAGGCGACTGCCTGGTCGTCCGGATCGGGGGCTGGGACGCCGTGTTCGCGCTGTGCCGCACCCTTCGGCTACCGCTGGCATCGATCGAGGGCGTCGCCGTTGCTCCCAGGCACCTCGTCCCGCAGACGGGCTTGCGGTTGCCGGGCACCAGCATCCCGGGCATCCTGCGGGCCGGCTCCTACGGCCGGGGCAGGGATCGTGACTTCTGGCTGGTACGACGTGCGAGTCAGGTTCTCGTGATCGAGCTCGTACCCGGCGCGGCGTACCGCCGGGTTGTCCTCGAGCTGCCGGACCCACGCGCTGACGCACTTCGTCTGCGTCCGGCGGCCGGCGCCTACACCGGGACCTTCGGGCCGAGACAGCCCGGATGAGCCATTGCGGTGGACGGCGCAGGCTCACAGGCTCGGCCGTGTCACCGGTCTCTCGGTGGCATGGCCGTGAGGAATCATCGTGGCGCACTAATTGATCGAGGTCGCCTACACCCCGCAGTCCTGGAACACCCAGATCGACAAGCAGGCCAACGTCGTCGACCGCATCACGCCGGCGCTGGACGCCTGTGGCGCGAAGCTGCAGTGCATGTACTACGCGTTCGGCGAGGCAGACCTGATCGGCGTGATCGACTTCCCGACACCGGAGGACGCAGCAGCGTTCGCCCTCGCGGTCGGCTCGTCGGGCGCACTCCGGCTGTACCGGACCACCCCGCTGCTCACCATCGAGCAGGGGATCGCCTCGCTGCACCGCGCTGAGGAGATCCGCAAGGTGTACGCGCCGCCGCTGACCGTGTCCCTCGTGCCCGAACCGGCGCCCGCCCGCTGACCCGTCGAAGGCGTCAGTCGGCAGACAACAGCCGCTCCACAGGGGCAACCGGGACCACGCCGTCTGCCTTGGCGGCCAACCCCGGATCGACGGTGACCAAGGCATCGGCCTGAAGCCGTGTCACCGACAGGTACTCGGCATCGCGGAGTGACGGCCAGCCACGTTCACGTGCGATCTTCCAGGCCGTGCCCCGCGACATGCGATCCCCCAGCAGTCGCATCTTGAGCTCGGTCATCCGCGTGTGCGCCGCGAGGGCGTCCTTCTCCTGGCGCACGCCCCGTTGAACCTCGTCCAACAGCAGTTCCAGGGCTTCCGATCTGATCCGGGTCGGCGCCACCAGCTGATGGCTGGGGTCGACGCAGACGTGGCCGTCCACGAGATGCAGCAGTGTCCTGGCGTCGATGACGTAGCGGCCCACGTGGCCACCGTAGTCAGCCCAGCGCCGCTCCGACGCGGATCAGCCCTGTCGGCGGACGCGGAATCGGAGGATCGACGTCTCAGCGGACCGCGTGCTGCTGATTGTGTCCCGCAGCGTCCTTTCAATCTGTGGACAACGCACGCTCGTCCACAGATGGCCGAGCGGGCTTGACGCGGTCAGGGCTTCGCGGCGGCGTCTCGCATCGAGCGGGCGTCCTGGCCGGCGAGCGAGTCGGCGCCGACCTCTGCGTTGTGCGCATGGGCGAGGTGGTGCAGACCGAAGACGCTGTCCATGCCGTCGCGCAGGCCCATCTGGTCCTCGCACTGGTTGATGGCCTTCTTCGTCAGCGCCAGACCGAAAGCCGGCATCGCGGCGATCTTGTCGGCCAGCGACATGACCTCGGCCTCGAGAGCCTCGCGCGGCACGACCCGGTTGACCATGCCGAGCTCGCGGGCCCGCACCGCATCGACCCGCTCGCCGAGGAACAGAAACTCCTTCGCGAACCGCGGCCCCATCTGCCACGGATGCGCGAAGTACTCGACGCCCGGAATGCCCATCCGCACGACAGGGTCCGCGAAGAAGGCGTCATCCGAGGCGACCACGAGGTCGCACGACCACGCCAGCATCAGACCGCCGGCGATGCACGCACCCTGCACCATCGCGATCGTCGGCTTCGGGATCTCGCGCCACCGCCGGCACATCCCGACGTACACCTCCGACTCACGCGCGTAGCGCGACGCGCCACCCTCCTTGCCGACGTGGTCCCACCACAGCGTCGCCTTGCGCTCGAAGCTCTGGTCGATGTCGCGCCCCGGCGTACCGATGTCGTGTCCCGCCGAGAAGTGCTTGCCCTCACCCGCGAGCACGATGACCTTCACCTCGTCGTCGTCGACGGCGCGGTAGTACGCCGCGTCGAGCGCGTAGGTCATCGCGCTGTTCTGCGCGTTGCGGTAGTCCGGACGGTCCATCGTCACAACCGCGATCTGCCCTCGTCGCTCGTAGCGGACGGGCTGGTCCTCGCTCATCGCTCGTTCCTCTCGAGAATCGTTCGGGCGATCGCGGCGCGATGCTCTCGCGCCGTACCCCACTCGTTGGCGAGGGCCCAGGTGCGCTTGGCGAACAGGTGCAGGTCGTACTCCACGGTGTATCCCATCGCGCCGTGGGCCTGCAGACAGACCCGAGAGACGCGGTACGACGCGTCGGACGCGAGCGCCTTCGCCATGCTGACGTGAAGACTCCCAGCCGGGTCGCCTGTCGCGAGTGAGTACGCCGCACGCATCACCGCGGGCCAGGCGAACTCGGTGCCGACGACGGCATCGGCGAGCGGGTGCTTGACCGCCTGGAAGCTCCCCACCGCCACGCCGAACTGCTGCCGCTCCTTGACGTAGGCCACCGTGAGGTCAACCTGCCGGCGGGCCAGTCCGAGCAGGAACGCCGCGGTGCCGAGTGTCGCGCGCAGACTCGCCCGGGCGAAGTCGTCGTAGCGCTCCTTCGCGACGATGGTCATCGTGGGCGCAGGGGCCAGAGCACCCATGGCGCGGGACCGGTCAACGGTCTGCACCACACCGGCGCCACGAGCCGCCACGACCTCATAGGGTCGAATGACGTGGGTGGCGACCTGCGCGTAGGCGACGTTGACCGCGGCCGGCCGCTGTACGGCGAGGCGCGCGCTGCCGTCGACCGGCAGGTCCAGCGCGGGCAGGTACGACATGGTCTCGACGAGCGGGCCGGGCACCCCGTGCCAGCCGGCCTCTTCCAGCGCGGCGACAAAGGACAGCTCGTCGAGCCCGAGACCGCCAACGGCCTCGGCAGCCAGTAGACCAGGGAGCCCGAACGAGCCGAGTGACTTCCAGAGCGGCTCGCACGGATCGCCGTCCCACGCAGCACGGACGACCGCCGTACTGCACGCGGTGGTCAGCACCTCGCGCAGGCCGTCCCGCAGGGCGAGCGCGTCGTCGGGCAGGCCGAAGTGCGTCATCGCCGCGGCAGTCCGAGCAGGCGCTCGGCGACGATGTTGCGCTGCACCTCGTTGGTGCCGGCGTAGATCGGGCCGGAGAGCGAGAACTGGAAGCCCTTGCTCCACGGCCCCTCCAGCTCGGCGGCCGGCCCGAGGATGTCGAGCGCGAGCTCGTGCAGCCGGATGTCGAGCTCGCTCCAGAACAGCTTGTTCAGACTGGACTCGCCCGGTCGCCCGCGGCCGGCCTGCTCCGCGCTGACCTGCCGCAGGGTGAACAGGCGGTACGCCTCCGCGTCCATCCACGCCTGCGCCAGCCGCTGCTCGATCGCGGCATCGACCTCGTGGTCGCGCGCGAGCGCGAGCAGCCGGTCGACGGTCGCGGTGTAGCGCCCGGGGGAGCGCAGGGTCAACCCGCGTTCCGATCCCGTCGTCGCCATCGCGACCTGCCAGCCCGCATCGACGCCACCGAGCACGGCCGAGTCCGGCACGAACACGTCGTCGAACCACACCTCCGCGAACCCCTCGTCGCCGTCGAGTCGCGGGAACCCCCTCACCGTCACGCCCGGCGCGTCGAGCGGCACCAGGAAGTACGTCAATCCGTGGTGCCGCTCCGACGCGGGGTCGCTGCGGAACAGCCCGAACAGGTGCGTGCAGAACGCGCCGCGCGTCGTCCAGGTCTTCTGCCCGGACAGCCGCCAGCCACCGGCCGTCTCGTCACGGTCGGCGCGGCTCGTCAACGACGCGAGGTCGCTGCCCGCACCGGGCTCCGACCAGCCCTGGCACCACAGGTCCTGCGCGGCTGCCATCCGGGGGAGCAGCGCGTCCTGCTGCTCCTGCGTGCCGAACGCGAACAGCGTCGGCGCGAGCAGGAAGATGCCGTTCTGCGTGACGCGCTGGGGTGCACCCGCGCGGTAGTACTCCTCCTCGAACGCGAGCCACTCCCACACCGACGCGTCGCGGCCGCCGTACGCCGCGGGCCACGACACCACGGCCCACCGGGCCTCGAACAGCAGCCGCTCCCACTCGAGGTGCATCGCGAACCCCTCGCGGGTGTCACCAGACGGCAGCGGTACGGCGGGAACATTGGCCGTCAGCCACGCACGCGCCTCGGCGCGGAACGCCGCCTCGGCGGCGGTCTCCGTCAGGTCCACGTCAGGCCCACGTCAAGCAGCGCTGCCCGGCCGGGCCCTCGCCGCCGGCGACGCTGCCGTCAGCCCGCTGAAGAAGAGCCGCCAGTAGTCGTCGGCCAGCTGCTCGTGGCCATAGGACTTCGTCGGCCGGAACCAGCGCGCCGTAAGCCACAGCCCGTCGCGCAGCAGCGGGTACATCACCTTCACCGGTACGTCGCCGCGAAAGGCGCCCGTCTCGCGTCCTTCCTCGAGCAGCCCGACCCACGCGGCCCGCACGGCCTTGGCGGACTCCTCGACGAACGGGTAGCCGTTCTCGGCGGACAGCCGGTGTGCGTCGTTCTGGTAGATCTCGGTCGCGCGCGGATGGGCGGCGACGGTCTCGAGGCTCGCGACGACGAGCCCGCGGAGTCGCTGCGCCGCGTCACCGTCCGAGCCGAGGACCTCGTCGTAGCGCTCGCGCAGCTCGGTGAGGAACGTCGAGAGGACGGCGTCGACGATGTCGTCCTTGGACGCGAAGTGGTGGTAGAGGCTGCCCGACAGGATGCCCGCGGCGTCGGCGATCTCGCGGACGGTCGTCCCCGCGACGCCCTGGCGCGCGAAGAGCTCGGCCGCCTCGCGCAGGATCACCTCGCGCCGGTCGGTCGGGGCGGCCACACGTCCTCCTGGCGGCGTTGACGGTCCTGCGTGGCCGACTCTACTGTCCCGACCAAGCGCTTGCTACAAACCCTTGCCGGTCACCGACGGAGCCCGATGCTGCCGCTCACCCTGCCCGCCGTCCTGCGGGCCGCCGCGACCGAGACACCGGACAGAGCAGCCGTCGTTGCGGGCGACGTGCGGCTCACGTTCGGGCAGCTGCAGGCCGAGGTCAGCCGGTTCGCCCGGGCAGCGCTCGCCGACGGCGTCCGGCCCGGCGACCGGGTCGCGCTGTGGGCGCCGAACACGGAGCGGTGGGTCATCGCCGCTCTCGGCGCACTGTCCGTCGGTGCGGTCCTCGTGCCCGTCAACACGCGGTTCAAGGGCGAGGAGGCCCGGCACGTCCTGACGAGCACCGGGGCGAGCGTCCTGGTCGTCGATGACACGTTCCTCGACGCGGGCCGGCTGTCGATGCTGGAGGCGACCGGCTCGCTGCCGGACCTGCGCACCGTCGTGCGCACCGACACCGACGGGTGGGATGCCTTCGTCGGCAACGGGATGGGCATCAGCGATGCACAGGTGCGTGCCGCAGCCGAGGCCGTCGTGCCGGACGACGTCTCCGACATCATCTTCACGTCGGGAACGACCGGCCGGCCCAAGGGCGCGATGGTCACCCACGGCCAGAGCGTCCGCCTCTTCCACGACTGGGCGACCAACGTCGGCCTGACCGCCGACGACCGGATGCTCGTCGTCAGCCCGTTCTTCCACTCGTTCGGCTACAAGGCCGGGATCGTCGCGTGCCTCGTCACCCGTGCGACGCTGCTGCCGGTCAAGGTGCTCGACGTGGACGACACGCTCGCCCTGATCGCCCGTGAGAAGGCGACCGTCGTGCCGGGCGCTCCGACGCTCTACACCACCTTCCTGGAGCACCCGTCGCTGTCGTCGTACGACATCTCCTCGGTCCGCCTGGCGGTGACGGGCGCTTCCGTGGTGCCGACCGAGCTGATACGACGGATGCGTGACGAGCTCGGCTTCGAGCAGGTCCTGACGGCCTACGGGCTGACCGAGTGCTGCGGTTACGCGACCGGCTGCCGACCCGGTGACTCCGACGATGTCGTGTCGCTGACCAGCGGTCGCGCCGTCGACGGTGTGGAGGTGTCGGTCGTCGACCCGGGCGGCGGCGACCTGGCCGTGGGTGAGGCGGGCGAGGTGCTGGTCCGCGGCTACAACGTGATGGTCGGCTACTGGGACGACCCGGAGGCGACGGCGGCAGCGGTCGACCCCGACGGCTGGCTGCACACCGGCGACGTCGGTGTCCTCGACGCGGCGGGAAACCTGAGCATCACCGACCGGCTCAAGGACATGTACGTCGTCGGCGGGTTCAACGCGTACCCAGCCGAGGTCGAGCAGGTGCTCGTCCGGCACGAAGGCGTGTCCGAGGCGGCCGTGATCGGAGTGCCCGACGCACGGCTCGGCGAGGTCGGTCGTGCCTTCGTCGTCACCCGGGCCGGTACGGCGCCGACCGAGGACGAGCTCATCGCGTGGTGCAAGGAGCGGCTCGCGGGCTACAAGGTCCCGCGCACGGTTGCCCTCGTCGACTCCCTGCCGCGCAACGCGACAGGGAAGGTCGACAAGCTGCTGCTGGCTAGCCCTGGGTGAGGCGCTTCGGCACGACCTCGGTGACCCGGGCGCGGCGCGGCCGGATCGCCTTGTCGAGGAAGGTGCCGAGGTTGGTGTCCTGCACGGAGGTGCGCAGGGTGTCGAGGACGATGAGGCGCTTGGCCTGCTCGTCGCGGACGTCGTTGAGCTGACCCACGAGCGCGTCGATGCGCTCGCTCAGGCTGCTCACCGCGCGCACCTCTGCCTCGACGGAGCCGAGCAGGCTGCGCAGCCCGCCCGCGAGGTCGAGGCTGCCGGCGGGCGCCGCCGACGTGCGCGGCGCAGCGGTCGCCGCAGCG
>JAODNA010000121.1 GCA_025465135.1 Frankiales bacterium
CCTCGCCCATCCGCCACGTGTCGACGTTGCGGAGGATCGGCTCCTCGGAGAGGTAGTAGCGGATCAGGTCCGGCACGTAGGTGTAGATCAGCTTGTCGTCCGCGACGCCGTTGCCGACCGCGTTGGCGATCGTGACGTTGCCGGCGCGGGCGGCGTTGAGGATGCCCGGGCAGCCGACCATCGAGTCCGGCCGGAAGTGGAGCGGGTCGAGGAAGTCGTCGTCGATGCGGCGGTAGACGACGTCGACGCGCTGCTCCCCCGCCGTCGTGCGCATCCAGACGACGCCGTCGCGGCAGGTGAGGTCGCGACCCTCGACGAGCTCGACGCCCATCAGCCGGGCGAGCAGCGAGTGCTCGAAGTAGGCGGAGTTGAAGACGCCCGGGGTGAGGACGACCACGGTCGGGTCACTCACGCCGTGCGGAGCGGCGGCCCGTAGTGCGTTGAGCAGCCTCGACGGGTAGTCGCTCACCGGCCGGACGCGGTGGGTCGCGAACAGCTCCGGGAAGACCCGCGCCATCGCGCGGCGGTTCTCCACGACGTACGAGATCCCTGACGGCGTGCGCAGGTTGTCCTCGAGGACCCGGAACCTGCCCTCCTCGTCGCGGATCAGGTCGACGCCCGAGACGTGGACGCGCACCCCGTTGGGCGGCGTGACGCCGTGCGCCGGGCGGCAGTGCGCGCTGCTCGAGACGACGACGCGGCGGGGGACGATGCCGTCCTTGACGGCCAGCTGCTCGCCGTAGACGTCCGCCAGGAAGGCCTCGAGGGCCTTCACGCGCTGCTGGACGCCCTTCTCGACGACGACCCACTCGTCGTGGGTCACGATCCGCGGGACGAGGTCCAGCGGGAAGGTGCGCTCCTCGCCGGACAGGCTGAAGGTGATGCCCTGGTCGCGGAAGGCCCGGGTCAGCGCGGTGCTGCGGCTCGCGAGCTCCTCCGCCGACATCTCCTGCAGGGCGGCGTGCAGCGGGGCGCACTCGGGGTGCGGCTGCCCGTCGCGGCCGAAGACCTCGTCCCAGGCAGCACCCTGGGCGTAGCCGTCGAAGAGGTCTCCCACTGGCTCGAACCTAGGCAGCGCTTGTGTCAGACGTGTTGCTCGACCGTGAACTCGTTTGCATCCTCGTCTCCTCCGCGTCGACCCTGCGTTGCATGCGTCCGACCTGGGAGTCCTTGCCCCTCTCGGTGAAGGACGCCGTGGAGAGCATCCTCGGTTTCCCGGTCGCCCGGGCGGAATCGCAGCCGGCTCGGACTGACCCGTGCCCCTGAGCGTGGGGTCGGCACACCTGCTTCAAGCGGGCACTGTGCGGGCTCTCGGCGTGCGCGCGAGCGTGGGGTCCGCACAGTCCCGCCCGGTGGGGACCTCTGCTAACCTGGATCGACCGCGTGCGGGCCGTCCCCGCATGCCCACGATCTCCAAAGAGGACCTTCAGCAGTGGCGAACATCAAGAGCCAGATCAAGCGCATCAAGACCAACGAGAAGGCGCGCCTGCGCAACAAGTCGGTCAAGAGCTCGCTCAAGACGGCCGTCCGCAAGTTCCGCGAGGCCGCTGACGCCGGCGACGCCGCCGCCGCGCAGACCGCGCTGCGCGACGCGAGCCGCCAGCTCGACAAGGCCGTCTCCAAGGGCGTCATCCACGCCAACCAGGCCGCCAACCGCAAGTCCGGCATGGCGTCTCACCTCGCCAAGGTCGGCAGCAAGTAAGCCACCCGCACCACCGCTGAAGGCGCCGCTCCCGTCAGGGAGGCGGCGCCTTTCGCGTGCTCAGAAGACGTTGGGTACGTCGACGGGGACCAGCGCCAGGTCGCCCGCCTGCACGACGATGCCGGACGCCAGCCCCGGCTCGTAGCCGACCAGCTGCCCCCCCTGCTTGTAGGCCAGGACGGCTCGCATCGGCGCCGTCGGACCGCCCGCGAGATCGACCAGCGCGCTGCGCAGCGCTCCTGCCTGCTCGTCGGCAGTGAGCAGCGCCGCGGCGAGCACGGGCGGGCAGACCTCGACGACCTCGCCCTCGACGACCTCGAGCAGCGCGAACGGGACGGTGGCGCCCGCCTCGGTCCGCTCCTTCGCCGCCCACAGCAGCGCCCAGAGCGCGTCGCTGCCGACGTCGCTCGGACCGGGCTCGGGTTCCGGCTCCGGTTCGGGCTCCGGCGCCCGCGCTGCCGGGATGATCCGCACGCTGACGTCGGGCTCGAGCACCCGCACCGCTGCCGGCTCGGGACCAGGCACAGGGGCCGGCTCCGGGTCGGGCACGACGACGGGCTCGGGCTCCGGGACGGGCTCGACGACGCGGACAGCGACGGGCTCGGGCGCCACGACCCGGACGGACCCCTCCTCGTGCACGACGTCGACGACCTGCACGGGCAGCTCCTGCGGCGGCACCTCGCGGTACGCGGGCAGGACCGGGGGCAGGTCGTGCGCCAGGACCTCGAGCGAGGAGGCGACGAGCACGCCGTGGGCGAGCCCGCGTTCGTACGCCTCGATCTGGCCGCCCTCGCGCACGAGCACGGCCCGGCCGGGAGCGGCGGCGCGGATCCCCTCACGCAGCGCGTCCGCGA
>JAODNA010000127.1 GCA_025465135.1 Frankiales bacterium
GGTCGGGACCTCGATCTGGAAGATGTAGTCCTCCATGTTGAGGCTGGAGATGCGGCTCTCGAGGTTGGTCTTCACCTTGTTCTCGTAGCCGGCGTAGGAGTGCACGACGTACCAGTCGCCGGGCAGGCTGCCCAGGCTCTGGCGAAGCTGCTCGGCCGGGTCGTCGGGATCGATCTCGACCGCAGGCTCGGCCGGCTCGGAGGCGTCATCCGCCTCAGCGGCAGCAGGCTCCTCGGACTCGGCCGCGGCCGGCTCGTCGCTCAGCGCCGCCTGGATCTCGCCGCTGACGTCGGGGGCGTCGCTGAAGGAGGTGGCCGGCGTCGGCTGCCCCTCGGGCGCCGCATCCGGGAGGTAGCCGCTGGGGCCGTCCACGCCGCCGAGGCCGAGCTCGTCGAGGTCGGCGGCCGCGGTGCCCGCCTCCGTGGACGGTGCGAAGGCAGTGTCGCCGAGGCCGGCAGTGCTGCCGACGGCCTCACCCTGCTCAGACGCCGGCCCGTCGTTGGGCTCGTCGTCGGACGGGAGGCTGTACTCGGACACGGACACGTCCTGTTCTGGATCGAGGGAGGGAAGGGGACTAGTTGCCGAAGACCGCGAGGACGCCCTTGCCGAAGGCGAGGTCGAACAGCGCGACGATCAGCGTGATGATGATGACGAAGACGACGACCACCGTCGTGTAGGTGACGAGCTCGTGCCGGGTCGGCCAGATCACCTTGCGGAGCTCGGCGACGACCTGCTTGTAGAAGGTCCCGATGTTGCGGATGCGGCTCGGCCGGCGAGGGTCGCGACTGACGCGGTCCGTCCCACCGCTGCCATCGCGCGACGGGCTGCCCAGCGCTGCCGAGCTGCCTGCGCCCGTGCTGTCGCTCACGCGGTCCCTCGTCTCGTCGTCATGGTGTGCGGGGTGTCGGGCTGCAGGGGTGACAGGAGTCGAACCTGCGACATCCGGTTTTGGAGACCGGCGCTCTGGCCAACTGAGCTACACCCCTCCGGGGGACCGGGCCAGACCCTGCCGACCGGTGCGCGGGCGCGCCGGAGCAGAGGCGTCGAGCCCCCAGGACGACGAGTGTACGGGCTGCCGCTCCCGCGGACCAACCTGGCGACCTCGGGACAACCCGGTGGACCGATGCCGCGCGGCCTTGGGACGATAGGGGCATGAGCCCCACCTCCCGGCCCCGTACCTCTGCGCGGATCGGCGGGATCGCCGAGTCCGCCACCCTCGCTGTCGACGCCAAGGCAAAGGCCAAGAAGGCAGCCGGCGAGGACGTCGTCGGCTTCGGTGCCGGCGAGCCCGACTTCGCCACCCCTGACCTCATCGTCGAGGCGGCGGTCCGGGCCGCACGGGAGCCGCGGTTCCACCGCTACACGCCGGCCGGTGGGCTGCCCGAGCTCAAGGACGCCATCGCCGCCAAGACCAAGCGCGACAGCGGCTACGACGTCTCCGCGAGCCAGGTCCTCGTCACCAACGGCGGCAAGCAGGCCGTCTACGAGGCCTTCGCCACGCTGCTCGACCCGGGCGACGAGGTGCTGCTGCCCGCGCCGTACTGGACCACCTACCCCGAGGCGATCCGGCTCGCGGGTGGGATCCCGGTCGAGGTGCACACCGACGAGTCCTCGGGCTACCGCGTCCAGGTCGCGCAGCTCGAGGCGGCCAGGACCGAGCGGACGAAGGTCCTGCTCTGGTGCTCCCCCTCCAACCCGACCGGCGCCGTCGCGACGCCGGCAGAGGTCGAGGCGGTCGGGCGGTGGGCCGTCGAGCACGGCATCTGGGTCGTCGCCGACGAGATCTACGAGCACCTCGTCTACGGCGACGCGGAGCACGTGTCCATGCCCGTCGCCGTTCCCGACCTCGCCGACACCTGCGTCGTCGTCAACGGCGTCGCGAAAACCTACGCCATGACCGGCTGGCGGGTCGGCTGGCTGATCGGCCCGCTGGACATCGTCAAGGCCGCGACCAACCTGCAGTCGCACGCGACCTCCAACGTCGCCAACGTCTCGCAGGCCGCGGCGCTCGAAGCGCTGACCGGCGACCTGTCGGCGGTTGCGGAGATGCGGTCGGCCTTCGACCGGCGCCGGCAGCTCATGGTCCGCCTGCTCAACGAGGTCCCGGGCGTGACCTGTCCCGAGCCGGAGGGCGCGTTCTACTGCTACCCGTCGGTGAAGGGCGTCCTCGGCAAGAAGCTGCGCGGCAGGACCCCGCAGACGTCGGCGGAGCTCGCCGAGCTGCTGCTCGACGAGGCCGGCGTCGCGGTCGTCCCGGGCGAGGCGTTCGGCACGCCGGGCTACTTCCGGCTGTCCTACGCGCTGAGCGACGCCGACCTGGAGAAGGGCGTCCTGCGCATGAAGGAGCTGTTCGCCGAGGCGACCTGAGAGATCAGGTCGCGGCGCGCGGCAGGGGTACGGCGGTGAGCTCGCGCGCGACCAGCTCCGACATCGCGGTGTAGCCCTGGTCGAGGAGCATGGGCGTCTTGGTGAAGTCGCGCAGCTCGTGCCGGTCGAGATCGAGCCGCGGCAGGCGGGCGACCCGCTGGCCCGGCCGCTCGTCGCTCCCCGCGTCGAGCTGCGACCGGGTGATGGCGAAGGACAGCAGCAGCACGTCGAGCGCGGTCATCCGCTCGTCCCGCCGGCCCATCGAGCCCCCGGTCACGTCGACGACCCAGGTGCGGACGGCGCCGAGATCCAGCGCGCGGTCCGTCGGCACGGGGCAGGTGACCCCGCCGTCGACGTGCAGGCTGCCGCCGAGGGGAACAGGCGGGAACACAGCCGGCAGGCACGCGCTCGCCGTGAGCACGGCGACCGGGTCCCCTGTCGTCCACCAGCACGGGGCGCCGGTGCGCAGGTCGGTGGTGACGATGTGGCAGGCGACGGCAGTGTCGGCGAGGTCGGCGACCGGGACGGCCCGTCGTACCAGGGCTCGCAGGGCGTCGGGCTCGTAGAGGTGGTCGTCCCCGCGCAGGAAGTGGGTCGCGAGCATCCGCCGGTTGCCGCCGAAGACGTCCTTGCGGTCGAGGGTCCGCCAGATGCGCTCGACCTCGTTCAGCCGCGCGATCGTGGGGTCGATCGCGACCGCGGCGGCGTTGAGCGCGCCGACCGAGCAGCCGACGAACAGGTCGGGCTTCACGCCGGCCTCGAAGAGCGCGCGCAGGGCACCGATCTGGACCGCCCCGAGGCTCCCGCCGCCCGAGAGCACGACGGCCTCGCGCAGGCGTCCACCGGGCTCCGGTGGACGCCGGCGTCTCAGCACGGAGAGCGCGGCCACCTCGGCGACATCGACCGGATCGGGGCGATCCTGAGTCACTCGATCAGGCGAAGATCCTCCCGCCCCCGGAAGCGCTGCAGAAACCGGTCGTACGTCCGCCGGCTCTCCCTGTCGCGGTATGCCGGGTCCGTGTCGTGATAGCCCCGGTGCCGGTCCTGGCGGGCGGGCAGCTCCATGGCCACGAGCCGGCCGAGCCCCGCCTCGCGCAGCAGGAAGGACCACTCGAGGTCGGCGTTGCGGTAGAAGCGCGCCTTGCTCGGAAGCGGGACAGCGAGCGCCGCTTTCCGCCGTACCGCGAACACGTAGCCGAGCAGCGCCTCGACCTCACCCGGACCGGCCGCCGCGAACTCGGTCCAGCCGTCGACGACAGCGACGCCCCGCCAGCCCGCGCCGATCACGTCGGGCTCGTCGTCGAAGGCGGAGAGCAGCGGCGTCACAGCGTCGCCCTCGAGAACGGTCGAGACGTCCATGAGGACGTGCACCGCCGCGACGTCGTGGGCGAGCAGGGCCTGCCGCGCCTGTCCCCAACCAGCGGCCTGCTCGACGTGCAGCTCCTCGACGCGGTCCGACTGCGCGAGCTCGTGCACGACGGCGCCGGCGTCCGTGCGGCCGTTCTCCAGGAGCACGACGACGACGTCGTCCGGCGCGTGCTCGAGGAGCGCGTCGACGCAGGTGCGGACGTCCTCGGGCCAGCCCTCGACGAGAAGCGCGACCGTGCACCGGCGGGCGTCGGGCTCCGCGCTGTGGTCGGGCACGTCCCGGATAGAGGCAAGGACGTCGTACGGCGGCCGCTCGGCGAGCGACCAGCCGTCGGGACCGTCGCGGACCGTCCAGCCTCGGCTCGCGATCTCGTCGCGGAGCCGGTCGCTCGCCCCGAAGTCCTTGGCAGCGCGCGCCTCCGCCCGCTCCTCGGCGAGCAGCACGACGTCCTCGGGAGCGGTCACGAGAGGGACGCTAGGACAGCGTCGCCCGTAGCGCCTTCCGGTCCAGCTTCATCACGCTGGTGAGCGGCAGGCTGTCGACGAGGTGGACCTCCCGCGGGTACTTGTAGGCGCCGAGGTGCTCGCGCGCGTAGGAGATGAGGTCCGCGGTCGAGACCTCGACTCCCGGGCGCAGCTGCACGAACGCCACGACCTCCTCACCGAGCTTCGGGTCGGGCCGGCCGACGGCGGCGGCGCCGACGACGTCCGGGTGGGCCAGCAGCACGTCCTCGACGTCGCGCGGGTAGACGTTGAAGCCGCCGCGGATGATGAGGTCCTTGATGCGGTCGACGACGTAGAGGTAGCCGTCCTCGTCGAAGTGGCCGACGTCCCCGGTGTGCAGCCAGCCGTCCCGGACGGCGAACTCCGTCGCGTCGGGCGAGTTCCAGTAGCCCGTCATGAGGACGGGCCCGCGGACGCAGATCTCGCCGTCCTCACCCGCGCCGAGGACCGCCCCGTCGGCGGACTCGATGCGCACCTCGACGCCGGTCACCGGCTTGCCGACCGAGCCGACCCGTCGCTCCTCGGGCTGCGAGCTGATGAGCGCGCTCGTCTCGGTGCAGCCGTAGCCCTCGCGGATCTCGCAGCCCGGGATGCGTCGCTCGAACTCCGCCATCACGTCCGCGGCCAGCGGTGCCGCACCGGACGAGACGCGCTCCAGGCAGGCCAGGTCGTGCTCCTCGAGCGGCTGGGCCAGGAGCATCTGGATCATCGACGGCACGAGCGCGCTGGTCTGGAGCCGGTGCTCCTCGACGAGCGAGATCCAGCCGACCGGGTCGAACCAGCGCATGAGGACGCTGCGGCCGGGCTCGCGCGCGTGCAGTCCCGCCACGGTGACGAGCAGGCCGTAGGCGTGGGCCAGCGGCAGAGGCAGCAGCCCGCTGTTGCGGCCCGGCGAGAACGCCGCCTCCGCCGCGGCCGACCCGGCCGCATCCAGGGAGGCGTGGCTCAGAGCCACGCCCTTCGAGCGGCCCGTCGTCCCGCCGGTGTAGAGGAGGGCGGCCAGGTCCGAGCCGCTGCGGTCGACCAGGCTCAAGCGCGCCCCCGACTCCAGCTGCTCCCACGGGATCGCACCAGCCGCCGGCTCGCCCACGAGCACGACCGGCAGCCCCTCGGCTGCCGCGGTCACCTTCGGAAGGAACTCCGGGGTCGTCACGCAGGCAACGGCGCCCGAGTCGCGCACGACGTGCCGGATCTCCTCCTCCGTCAGCAGGAACAGCACGGGGGTGGGGACCGCGCCGGCGCGCCAGAGGGCGCTGTAGGTCAGTCCCACCTCCGGGCAGTTGGCCATGCAGACGACCACCCGGTCGCCGGGCCGCACGCCGAGGTCGACGAACCCGCGTGCGACGCGGTGCGCACGGTCGGTCAGCTCGCCCGACCGGAACCAGCGGCCCTCGAAGAACAGGCTCTCCCGGTCGCCGAACCGCTCCATCACCTCCTCCGCGCGCCGCGCCAGGGACGTGCCTGCTGAGGTGGTGGTGGTCACGCGGCTCCTTCGGTGGCGAGCAGTGCCGTGACCGTACGGCGCATCACAGCCTCGGCCGCCGTGGGGTCGAGGTGGCGGTCGGTCCGCAGGGCGTCCCACGCGGGACCGCCGGTGGCGAGGTAGAGCGCATCGAGCGTCTTCGGCCCCTGCGCGCCGCTCAGCTCCCGGGCGAAGACGCGCTCGACCTCCGCGTCCGCGGACGCGATGTAGCGCGAGCGGTTGCGCGCCAGCTGGGGCGAGAAGGGCTCACGCAGGCGGGTCGCCCGCATGACCGGCAGGAGGTACTCCAGCACCCGGGCCCGGCTGCGGCAGAACCACTCGATCCGCTCCGGCAGGGGAAGCTCCGGCGGCACGACCTCGGCCACGGCGTACAGCCGGCGCAGCTCGCGCTCGCCCGCTTCGGCGTACAGCGTCTCCATGTCGTTGAAGTGCCCGTAGACGGTGCGCAGCGCCACGCCGGCCTTGGCGGCAACGCGCTGCGCCGTGGGTGTGAGGTCACCCGCGTCGTGCAGCGCGAGGAGGGCGTCGACGACCGCCTCGCGCGTCCGGCGGGACCGCTCGTTGCGCCCGTCGACCGGCAGGTCGGCGTCGACGGTGCTCACGGCTTCCTCCCGGGATGGGCGAACTCTGCACGGACTGTGCAGTTCGTCCGGTACATCCCGCAAGGGAGGTCAGGGCAGGCGGACGACCGCTCGCGCCCCGGAGAGCACCTGAGTGCCGCCCTCGATCGTCGCGGTGAGGCCCACCACGACGCGGTTGCCGTCGAGCTTGTCCTCGACGCGCCCCGACACGGTGAGGACCGCGCCCTTGTCGTCGTCCGGGACGGGCACCGGCTTGCTGAAGCGCACGCCGTACTCCAGGACTGCGCCCGGGTCGCCCGCCCAGTCGGTCACGACGCGGCCGGCCTCGGCCATCGTGAACATGCCGTGGGCGATCACATCGGGCAGGCCGACGGCCGTCGCGATGCGCTCGTTCCAGTGGATGATGTTGAAGTCACCGCTGGCCCCGCAGTACATGACCAGGTTGAGCCGCTGCACCGGGAACGACTGCTCCGGGAGCGCCGTGCCGACCTCGACGTCGTCGTACGCCGGCATGTCAGCTCTCCTTCGCTGTTGCGGTGCCGCGGCTCACGAGGGTGCTCGTCGTCGTCGCGACCTTCTCGCCGTCGGCCGACGTGACCTCGGACACCATGGTCATCAGCTCGTTGCGACCGGCGTCGCGGATGTCGGCGACGCGGGTGACGGTCGACAGGACGTCACCGGCACGCACCGGCCGATGGAGCTCGAACTTCTGCTCCCCGTGCACGACGAGCGCGTAGTTGAGGCCGAGGCTCGGGTCGACGACCGGTGAGTCCATGCCGAACCGGAAGCCCAGCACCGTCAGGAAGGTCGGTGGGGCGATGACGTCGGGGTGGCCGGCAGCGCGAGCGGCATCGGGGTCGCGGTAGATCGGGTTGCGGTCGCCGATCGCGTCAGCGAACTGCCGGATGTGCTCCCGGCCGACCTCGAAGGTCTCCTTGACCGGGTACTCCCGGCCGATGAAGTCGCGGTTCAGTGGCATCCGCGCAATGTACTAACGGTGGTTAGCGCGTCTCGCGGTGGTCGGTGTGCTTGCGGCAGAAGGGGCAGAACTTCTTCAGGTCCATCCGGTCCGGGTCGTTGCGCCGGTTCTTCCGGGTGATGTAGTTGCGGTTCTTGCACTCCTGGCACGCCATGGTGATCTTCGGGCGGACGTCGGTCGCGGCCATGGGACGGGTGCCTGCTTTCGGAAGTGCGTACGGATGCGCGCATGAGGCTACCCGAGGCTTCGGGCAGCAGTTGTAGCGGTGACCGGACTTGAACCGGTGACACAGCGATTATGAGCCGCTTGCTCTACCAGGCTGAGCTACACCGCCAAGGGCAATTCAGAGCCCCCTTACGGAATCGAACCGTAGACCTTCTCCTTACCATGGAGACGCTCTGCCGACTGAGCTAAGGGGGCGGCGAACCGGAGGAAGACTACCGGACGCCGTCCCGCGAGCTGCGGGCCTCCTGCAGCAGGAACTCCCGCTCGCGGGCATTGCCCGTCAGGTCGGCGGCGACGGCGTACGAGATGGCGGCTTCGTCCGTCCGACCGAGCTCGCGGAGCAGGTGCGCACGCGTGGCCGGCAGGTAGGCGTACGACGACAGCCGGCCGTCCGCCTCGAGCTCCTCGACCAGCTTCAGCGCGACGTCCGGCCCCTGGACGAACGACACGGCCACGGCGCGGTTCAGCGCCACGACCGGGGAGTCCCAGACAGCCAGCAGCCCGTCGTACAGACGCACGATCCGGGGCCAGTCGGTGTCGGACGAACGCGGGGCCGCGGCGTGCACCCCGGCGATGGCGGCCTGCAGGGTGAAGCGACCCGCGCCCCCGGTCGTCAGCGCCTCGGCGGTCTGCCTCATGCCCTCGGTGAGAGCAGCGGGGTCCCACCTGCTCCGGTCCTGCTCGTCGAGGCGCAGCAGCCGGCCGTCCTCCGCCACCCGGGTCGAGCGTCGCGCAGCCGTCAGCAGCAGCAGCCCCAGCAGGCCGCGGGCCTCCGCCTCGCGCGGCAACAGCGCGACGAGCGTGCGAGCCAGGTCGAGGGCCCGGTCGACCAGGTCGTCGCGCATCAGCTCGTCGCCGGTCGGCGACGTGTGGCCGGCTGTGAACAGCAGGTGCACGGTGGTCAGGACCGGGTCGAGGCGGTCGGCCAGCTCATCAGGTCCGGGGACGCGGTAGGGGATCCGGGCGGCGGCGATCTTCTTCTTGGCCCTCGTGATCCGCGCCGCCATCGTCGGCTCGGGGACGAGGAAGGCGCGCGCGATCTCCGCGGTCTCGACGCCGCAGACCAACCGCAGGGTCAGAGCGACCTGCGCCTCCGGCGACAGCGCCGGGTGACAGCAGGTGAAGACGAGCCGGAGCCGGTCGTCGGGAACGGTGTCCGGCTCGTCGGTCTCCTGGTCCGCCTCCGGCTCGATGAGCAGCGGCAGCTTGCGCTGCAGGGTCGCGTCGCGCCGGATCCGGTCCAGCGCCTTGCGCCGGGCGGTCGTGGTCAGCCAGGCGCCGGGCGAGGACGGGACACCGCGCGTACCCCAGGTCTCGAGGGCCGCGACGTAGGCCTCCTGCGCGCACTCCTGCGCGAGGTCGAGGTCGCCCGCGACGCGCACCGTGGCGGCGAGCACGAAAGCCCACTCGGTGCGGTGCGCGTCGGCGAGGGCGGCCTCGACAGAGCTCACCCGGTGGGCTGCACAGGGCGCACTTCGACGCCACCGGCCGGGGCCGGGCAGAGCTTCGCGATGGCGATCGCCTGGTCGAGGTCGCGGCACTCCACGAGGTAGAAGCCGCCGAGCGTCTCCTTCGTCTCGACGAACGGGCCGTCCGTCACCACGCTGCCGCCGCGGATCGACGTCGCCACGCCGGCGGACTGCAGCGCGTTGCCGCCGGTGATCGTCACGCCCGCCTCGGCGACAGCCTTCGCGAACGCGCCGTGGGCGTCCATCATCGCCGCCCACGCCTCGGGGGTCTGCTCGAACTGCCCTTCGTCGCCGTAGATCAGGATCGCGTACTCAGCCATCGGGGTCTCCTGGTGTCGTGGGGCGGTCGGCCCGCCTTCCTGCCAGTACGACGATCGGCGCCGGCCGGAATCGACAGCCTGGCAGAGAGCAGTCCCCCGAATGGCCGATTCAGGGACGCCCCGCTTTGGGCCGATATGCCCATCATGCAGGCAGATGAGCCGACCGAGCTGGAGGCGGCCTTCGCGCGCTACCGCGCCGCCCAGCTCGCACTGCGGGGGCATCACAAGCCCGCCCTCGCCGACGTCGAGGCCGCCTTGGAGGCCCGCGTCGAGCTGTTCCGGTGCCTCGTGGCCTCCGGCTGGGTCGCACCGGAGACGGTCGCGCGGCAGATCGACCTCGACGCCGTCCTCGTCGACCAGCCGCACGGCGCCCTCGGCGGCTGACGCAACAGCCCCCGACCCGTCGTACCGAGGTCAGGGGCTGGGACGCGCTCAGGCGAGGCGTGGCGGGTGAAGGGTTCGAACCTTCGTAGGCTGAGCCGGCAGATTTACAGTCTGCTCCCTTTGACCACTCGGGCAACCCGCCTGGGTGCGGGGAGACGATAGCAAGGAGCCAGGCGTGGCCGATCCGTCGTTCGACATCGTCAGCAAGGTCGACCGGCAGGAGGTCGACAACGCCCTGAACCAGACCGCGAAAGAGGTTGCGACCCGCTACGACTTCAAAGGCGTCGGTGCCTCGATCGCCTGGTCCGGCGACGACATCGCCATCAAGGCCGAGAGCGAGGAGCGCGTGAAGGCCGTGCTCGACGTCTTCAAGGAGAAGCTCGTCAAGCGAGCCATCTCGCTCAAGACCCTGGAGACCGGCGAGCCGCAGCAGTCGGGCAAGGAGTACCGCATCACGGCGAAGGTCGCTGAGGGCATCTCCCAGGACAACGCGAAGAAGGTCGCCAAGGTCATCCGCGACGAGGGCCCGAAGGGGATACAGCCCCAGATCCAGGGCGATCAGCTGCGCGTCTCGGGGAAGAAGAAGGACGACCTGCAGGCGGTCATCGCCCTGCTCAAGGGTCACGAGTTCGACTTCGCCCTGCAGTTCACCAACTACCGCTAGCGGGGGTAGCCGGCCATCGCTTCGAGGCGGGCGATGCGCTCGGCCATCGGCGGGTGGGTGCTGAACAGCCGCGCCATGCCCGCGCCGCCGCGGAAGGGGTTGGCGATCATCAGGGAGCTGGTCGGTGCCAGCTGCGGGCTCTCGGCCAGCGGCTTGGCCTGAACGCCCGTCTCGAGCTTGCGCAGCGCACTCGCCAGGGCGAGCGGGTCACCGGTGAGCTGCGCGCCGCTCGCGTCCGCCTGGTACTCGCGGCTCCGGCTGATCGCCATCTGGATGATGCCGGCAGCGAGCGGCCCGAGGACCATGAACAGCAGCGCCCCGAAGATGCCCGGACCGTCCTCGTCGTCCCGGCCGCCCATGCCGCCGAAGAGCATGGCCATCTGCGCCATGTGGGCGAGGAACGTGATGACGGTCGCCAGGGTCGCAGCGACGGAGCTGATGAGGATGTCGCGGTTGCCGACATGGGCGAGCTCGTGGCCCAGCACGCCGCGCAGCTCCCGCTCGTCGAGCAGCCGCAGGATGCCCTCGGTGCAGCAGACGGCGGCGTGCCGCGGGTTGCGCCCGGTGGCGAACGCGTTGGGTGCCTCCGTCGGGCTGACGAACAGCCGCGGCATGGGGATGCGCATCGAGGCGGCGAGCTCGGCGACGATCGTGTAGAGCTGCGGCTGCTGGACCTGGCTGACCGGGTAGGCACGCATCGACCGCAGCGCGATCTTGTCGCTGTAGAAGTAGGAGAACCCGTTCATCGCCAGTGCGATGAACAGCGCGAAGACCAGTCCGCTCCGACCGCCGACCGCGCGGCCCGCGAGCAAGATCAGACCTGACAGCAGCCCGAGCAGCGCCGCCGTCTTCAGCCCGTTGCGCTCGCGCACCGCTCTCCCTCTCTCGCGTGCTCCTGCACCTCCAGCAACGTACGTCGGCGCAGCCTCGTTCCGTCGGTCAGGATGCCGGCGGGGCTTCCGGGACCGACCGCATCCACGTGCCCAGCTCCCCGCGTTCCTGCAGCAGCGAGAGCGGGTCCGGCCCGTCGTAGACGTACTCCGGCGACCAGAACAACGCGTCGAACGGACAGACCTCGATGCAGATGCCGCAGTACATGCACAGGGAGAAGTCGATCGCGAAGCGGTCCAGGACGGCCTCCACGCGCGGGCGCCCTCGGGGATCGAGCGGCGGCAGCGTCTCCTTGTGCGAGTCGATGTAGATGCACCAGTCAGGGCACTCCCGCGCGCAGAGCATGCAGCTCGTGCAGCTGTCCTCGTGCAAGGCGATGACGCCGCGCGAGCGGTCCGGGACCTCCGTCATGGCCACGTCCCGGGTCGCGGGACGCCCGGCGGCAGGTTCTTGCGACGTGGGGGGGCGGCCGCGAGGTCGAGGTCGGACTCTCCGGGCTCCTTGGCTCCCGGCCAGGGCTTCGCGACCCGGGCCGCGAGGACGAACTCCTTGCGCAAGGGGTGCCCCTCGAAGCCGTCCGGCAGCAGCAGTGGCGACATCCCGGGGTGCCCGTCAAAGGCGATGCCGAACATCTCGCCGACCTGACGCTCGTGCCAGCCGGCCCCGCCGAAGACCCCGGCGAGCGAGGGCACCCGCGCGTCGTCCCGCGGGCAGCGCGTGCGCAGCAGCAGGCCGAAGCGCCCGCCAGGCGACCAGAGCCTCAGGACGACGTCGAAGCCGGCGTCGAGCTCGTCGACCGCGGTCAGCAGGTCGAAGAGCGTCAGGCCGAGCAGGTCCCGGACCGCCGTAACCGCCGCCACCCAGCCCGGGCGAGGCACGTCGACAGTCACGACCTCGTACGACGACGCGACGCGCATCTCGTCACCGAGCACCTCACGCAGCCGCAGGGTCAGCTCGTCGGAGGTCACGGTCGGCCCTGCACGATGCGCTGCTTCAGCTCGAGGAGCCCGTGCAGGACCGCCTCCGGACGGGGCGGACAGCCGGGCACGTAGATGTCGACGGGGATGAGCTGGTCGACCCCCTTGGTCACGGAGTAGCTGTCCCAGTAGGGCCCGCCGGAGTTCGAGCAGGCACCGAACGACATCACGTACGGCGGCCGCGCGAACCCGTCGTACACCGCGAGCACCGACGGCGCGAGCTTGTCGGTCACCGTGCCGGACACCACGAGGACGTCTGCAGCGACGCGGGCGCCGTCCGGCGAGTGGTCGCCCTGGACGAGCTCGCTGCGGCGCATGGAAGCAGCCACCACCTCGATGGCGCAGCACGCGAGCCCGAGGTTGAACACCGAGAGCGACAACCCCGAGCCCCAGTCGAGAGTGAAGCGGATCGGCTCGCCCGTCGCGGTCATCGCTCAGCCGGTCCGGGCGAGCACGAACTCCGTGAGAGCGAGCAGCGCACCGCGGCAGGGGCCGTCGGGCAGCTCCCCGGCGACGGCGCGCGCCTCGTCGGCGTAGGCCGTCAGCTGGCTGCGGGCCGTGGCCATCGCCGGGTGCTCACGCAGCAGCGCGAGCGCCTCGGCGAGTCGCTCGTCGTCGGCGAGGTCTCCGGACAGGAGCTCGCGAAGCCGCGCGCTGCCGGCGTCGGAGCCGGCCAGGACGAGCAGCACCGGCAGGGTCCGGATGCCCTCGCGCAGGTCGGTGCCCGGCGTCTTGCCGCTCTCGACCGCCTCGCTCGCGATGTCGATGAGGTCGTCGGAGAGCTGGAAGGCGAGCCCGTACAGCTCTCCGAAGCGCGCGACCGTCTCGACGTCGCGGGCCGGGGCGCCGGCCAGCATCGCCCCGAGGCGAGCCGAGGTCGCGATGAGAGAACCGGTCTTGTCGGCGAGGACGCGAAGGTGGTGCTCGACCGGGTCGGCGCCGTCGAGCGGGCCGGCCGTCTCGGCGATCTGGCCTTCGACGAGGCGGGCGAACGTCCGCGACTGGATGTGCGTGACCTCGGTGCCGAGGCCCGCGGTCAGGTCGGAGGCCCGGGCGAAGAGGTAGTCGCCGGTGAGGATCGCGACGGTGTTGGTCCACCGGGTGTTGGCGCTGGGCGCTCCGCGTCTGACGTCGGCCTCGTCCATCACGTCGTCGTGATAGAGCGTCGCGAGGTGGGTGAGCTCGACGACGACGGCGGCGTCGACGACGGCGGGTGAGGCCGGGTCGCCGAGATGGGACGCGAGCAGCGTGAGCATCGGCCGGACCCGCTTGCCGCCGGCCGCGATGAGGTGGCGGGCCGACGCGTCGAGCAGCGGGTGGGCGCTCCCCGCGACCTCGTGCAGCCGCGTCTCGACGGCGACCAGGCCGTCGGCGATGGAGGCTGCCAGCACCGGCTCCGCCGCGGCCAGCATGGCGGATCCGGAGGGGACGGCGGCGGTCACCGGATGAACAGCGCAGCCCGGTCGGCGAGGTCGAGCACCGGCTGCGGGTAGACCCCGAGCACCACCGTGACCGCGAGGCCCAGGGCGATGGTCATGGCCGTCAGACCACTCGGGATCGCCACCGTCGGGCCGTCGGGCGCCGGCTCGTTGAAGAACATCAGGACCACCACGCGAGCGTAGAAGAAGGCAGTGACGGCGCTCGCGACCACGCCGACGACGACGAGTACGCCGGCACCTCCTGCGGTCGCGGCCTTGAACACCGCGAACTTCGCCATGAACCCGCTCGTGAGCGGGATGCCGGCGAAGGCGAAGAGCAGGAACGCGAACACACCGGCCACCAGCGGGCTCCGGCGCCCGAGGCCGGTCCACTGCGCGAGGTGCGTCGCCTCACCGCTGCTGTCGCGCACGAGAGTCACGATGGCGAACGCCGCCATGGTCGTGAACCCGTAGGTGGCCAGGTAGAACAGCGTGGCCGACAGCCCGCTGGGGCTGATGGCGATGACCCCGACGAGGATGAACCCGGTGTGCGCGACCGAGGAGTAGGCAAGCATGCGCTTCACGTCGGTCTGGGTGACGGCGAGGATCGCGCCGACGACCATGGTGATGATCGCGATGGCCCACATCATCGGGCGCCAGTCCCACTGGTCGCGTCCGACGGCGACGTAGAAGACGCGCAGCACCGCACCGAAGGCGCTGATCTTCGTGCACGCGGCCATGATCGCGGTGACCGGCGTGGGCGACCCCTGGTAGACGTCCGGCGTCCACGCCTGGAACGGCACCGCCCCGATCTTGAAGAGGAGTCCCACCGCGAGCATCGCGAGACCCAGGTAGAGCAGCACGTCGCTGTTGCCCGCGTCGCCCGTCGCGTCGAAGATGCGGCCCGCGTCGACACTGCCGGCGTAGCCGTAGAGCAGTGCGACGCCGTAGATGAAGAACGCACTCGCGAAGGCGCCGAGGAGGAAGTACTTCACGGCCGCCTCCTGCGAGAGCAGCCGGCGACGGCGGGCCAGCCCGGCCATCAGGTAGAGCGGGAACGACAGTGTCTCGAGAGCGACGAACATCAGGAGCAGGTTGTTGGACGCGGGGAAGAGCATCATGCCGCCGAGCGAGAACATCGCGAGCGGGAACACCTCGGTCTGGATCGCGTCGGTCTCGGACAGCTGCAGGTCCTCGCTCGAACCCGGCGTCGACGACGCCCGGGCAACGACGGCGCCGCCCGACCCGTCGAGGCCACGCTCGGCGAGCAGGAGGACACCGAGGATGCCGAGCACGGCGAGCACGCCCTGCAGGAACAGCGTCGGCCCGTCGACGGCGACCGCATCGCCGGCAACCAGCTTGCTCGTGCCCAGGTGGGCCTCGACGCCTACCGCGACGAGCGCCGCGAGCAAGCCCGCCACCGCGAGGCTGACCTGGATGATGCGGCGGTTCTTCGCGGGAGCGAGCGCCTCGACGATGACGCCGAGGGTGGCCACCGCGAAGACGATGAGCATCGGGCTCAACGGGCCGTAGAGGATCTCCGGCGCCTGGATGTCGGTGGGCACGTGCTACCGCCTTGCCGTCGTGAGCTGGGAGGGCGCGGGATCCTGCACGCCGACGTCGTGCATGGTGGCGTTGACAGCCGGGGTGATGATGTCGGTCAGCGGCTTGGGGTAGAAGCCGAAGAACAGCATCAACGCGAGCAGCGGTGCGACGGCCAGGACCTCGCGCAGCCGCAGGTCGCGCATCCTCGCATGGGCAGCGGAGAGCGGTCCCTGCATCGTCCGCTGGTACATCAGCAGGATGTAGAGGGCCGCGAAGACGATGCCGATCGTTGCGAGCACCGCAGCGACCTTGTAGCGCTGGAACGTCCCCACGAGGACCAGGAACTCGCTGACGAAGGTCGACAGCCCCGGCAGGGCGAGCGACGACAGGCCGGCCACGAGGAAGACGCCGGACAGCACCGGGGCGGTCTTGCCGATCCCGGAGTAGTCGCCGACGAGCCGGCTCCGGCCACGGGCGACGAGGAAGCCGACCACCAGGAAGAGGGCACCGGTCGAAAGGCCGTGGTTGACCATGTAGAGCACCGCGCCGGTCTGCGCCTGCGTGGTGAACGCGAAGCAGCCGAGGCCGATGAAGCCGAAGTGCGCCACCGAGGTGTAGGACACCAGGCGCTTCAGGTCCTTCTGGCCCATCGCGAGCAGCGCGCCGTACAGGATCCCGATCACGCACAGCACGATGACCAGTGGCGCAAGCTTGCGTGCGGCGTAGGGGAACAGCGGCAGGCAGTAGCGCAGGAACCCGAACGTCCCCACCTTGTCCAGGATCCCGACGAGGAGCACCGCGCCACCGATGGGGGCCTCGGCACCGGCATCGGGCAGCCAGGTGTGGAAGGGGAACAGCGGCGCCTTGATCGCGAAGGCGATGAAGAAGCCCAGGAACAGCAGGATCTGCGTGCTGTGGCTGAACTCGAGCTGCGACAGCTTGTCGAACGAGAAGGTGCCGGGGCCCTGCCGGGTGGATGCGACGTAGAGCCCGATCACCGCGGCGAGCATGAGCAGCCCGCCGAACAGGCTGTAGAGCAGGAACTTCACCGCGGCGTAGGAGCGCTTCGGGCCGCCGTAGCTCCCGATGAGGAAGTACATCGGGATGAGCATCGCCTCGAAGAAGACGTAGAACAGGAAGACGTCGGTCGCGGCGAAGACACCGATCATCATCGTCTCGAGGACGAGCAGCAGGGCGAAGAAGGTCTTCACGCTCTTGGCGGGTGCGGGAACGGGCGCGCCGTCGGTGCCCGCGGTGCTCTCGAGACCCAGCGACGGGTCGGGGTCTGCGTCGGCGTCGTACCAGGAAGCGAGGAGTACGACCGGGACGAGTACGGCGACGAGCGCGATCAGCACGAGCGCGATCCCGTCGGCGCCGACGGCGTACTGGACGCCGAAGGCCGTGATCCAGTCGTGCTGCTGCACGAACTGGAAGCGGTCGCCGTCGGGCTCGAAGGCGGCGCACATGACGATCGTCGCCGCGAGGACGACC
>JAODNA010000154.1 GCA_025465135.1 Frankiales bacterium
GGCTGCCCGGCCCGGCCACGACCGGCCGAGGCGCGCACCTCGCGGACGCTCGATGACGAGAGGGGCTTGGTCCGGTTGCCGCCGCTGCCCGTGGGGTCGGCGGTGCCCGCGACCTCCTCGGCCGACACGTCGGCGGCCGAGCCGTCGGGCACGTCGGCGTCGTCGATGACGTCGGAGCTCTCCGCGGCGAGCGTCCCGCGCCGGGCGAGAGCGACCTGCTCGCGCTTGCGGTCGACCTCGCCGCCGAGGCCGACCTCGTCGACCGGCAGCCAGCACGCCGAGCGGTGGTCGGCGCTGCCGGCCACCTGCCGCAACGGCGGCACCTCGGTCACGCACTGGTCCATCACGTAGGGGCATCGCGGGTGGAACGAGCAGCCGCTCGGCAGCCGGATCAGCGACGGGGGCTGGCCCTGGATCGGCTTGAGCCGGCCGCGCTCGCCCTCGGCGCTCGGGATCGACTCGATCAGGCCCTTGGTGTACGGGTGATGCGGCCGGTAGTAGAGCGTGCGGCGGTCGGCGAACTCCACCGGCTTTCCGGCGTACATCACCATGACGTCGTCGGCGATGTCGGCCACGACGCCGAGGTCGTGGGTGATCATGATGACCGCGGTGTTGAACTCCGCCTGCAGGCGCTCGATGAGGTCGATGATCTGCGCCTGCACCGTGACGTCGAGCGCTGTCGTGGGCTCGTCGGCGATGAGCAGCTTGGGGTTGAGGGCCAGCGACATCGCGATCATCGCGCGCTGACGCATGCCGCCGGAGAACTGATGCGGGTAGTCGTCGACGCGCCGGTCGGGCTGCGGGATCCCGACCAGGCGCAGCAGGTCGACGGCGCGCTTGGCTGCGGCCTTCGTCGAGATGTCCTCGTGGGCCTGGATCATCTCGACGATCTGCCAGCCGACCTTGTACTGCGGGTGCAGGCTGGAGAGCGGGTCCTGGAAGATCATCCCGATCTCGGCTCCGCGGATCTTGCGGAGCTCGTTGTCGGACATGGTCAGCAGGTCGCGGCCCTCGAAGACCGCCGTGCCGCTGATCTCGGCGCCGCGGGTCAGCCCCATGATGGTCTGGGTGCTGACGCTCTTACCGGATCCGGACTCGCCGACGATGCCGAGCGTCTGACCGGCATCGAGGCTGAAGGAGATCCCCTGGACGGCGCGCACGACGCCGTCCTCCGTCGGGAACGAGACCCGCAGGTCCGTCACGTCGAGCAGCGTCATGTCACCTCGTGGCAGGAGGGGCGGGGCTGGGCTTGCTGTGCGGAGTCTGGCACACCGAAATGCTCCCGACAGGCTGCCCGAAGTCGCTCGGGAGGTCTGTCAGAACCGTGCTCAGACGCAGAAGGCCCGGGCCGGCCGCGCGGGGGTGCCGCGC
Source organism: Frankiales bacterium (assembly GCA_025465135.1). Classification (GTDB taxonomy): domain Bacteria; phylum Actinomycetota; class Actinomycetes; order Mycobacteriales; family SCTD01; genus RYN-124. The sequence goes on from JAODNA010000154.1 coordinate 1,372, forward strand.
GGCCGGCCGGGCCTCAGAGCGGTGGTGCTACTTCTTCCAGACGTTCGTCGGGTCGCAGTTGTCGCTGAACCCGGCGAGGATCTTGCAGTTGGCCAGGGTCTTCGAGCTGAAGAACCGGACCGACTGGCCGTAGTCGATGGGGATCCAGGGGGCATCCTGCATCGTCATCTTGTCGACCTGCGCCCAGAGGCTGGCCGCCTTGTCCGCGGTCGGAGCAGCAAGCGCCTGGTCGGCGAGCTTGTTGACCTCGGGGTTGTTGTAGTCGCCGTAGTTGGTCGTGCCCTCGGCGTACAGACGACCGTCGAGGAGCGGCACGAAGAACGAGCGGGCGGCGTTACCGGCCCAGTCCGGGCTCCAGCCCGGCACCGCGAGGTCCCAGTCGCCGGACTTGGTGGCCGGCAGGTGGGACAGGTGCTGGGTGTAGAAGTCGGCCGGGTTGACCTGCTTGAGCTTCAGGGTGATGCCGGCCTTCTTGAACTCGGCCTGGTTCGTCGCGGCGATCGCCGGTGCCTTGCCCTTGTTGCGGAACAGGTAGGTCAGCGTGATGCCGTTCGGGAAACCAGCCGCCGCGAGCAGCGACTTGGCCTTGGCCGGGTCACCCGCGCAGTCCGGCGTCGGGTACAGGTCGTACTTCTGGTACCCGGTGATCGGCGGCGACAGGATCGTGCCGGTGCAGGTGAACAGCGTCGGGCCACCGAGGACCTGGATGACGGCCTTCTTGTTCATCGCGTACTCGATCGCCTGACGCACCTTGACGTTGGCGAGCGCGTGGTTGTTGTTGGGGCTCAGCAGGTTGAACGTCATGTAGTCCACGCGTCCACCGCCGACCTTGATGGCGCCCGGGTCCTTGGCGGCGAGCAGGCTCGGGATGTTGGCGACCGGAACGGTCGTGTCCCACGCCATGTCGGCGGTGCCGGCCTGCAGCTGCTGCTGGATCGGGCCCTCGTCGGAGCCCTGGACGATCGAGACGCTGTCGACCCACGCCTTGCGCAGCGGGTCGCTGCTGGAAGTCCACGCCGGGTTGCGCGTGAGCTCGATGTCCTTCTCCGCGACGTACTTGGTGATCTTGTACGGGCCGTCGGAGATGAAGTGGGTACGGAACGTCGGGTCATCCGGGATGTAGGCGTTCATCTCGACCGGCATCGGCGAGGAGAACGGCAGCGCGAGGATGTTGACGAAGTCACCTGCCGGCTGGACCAGCTTGATGGTGACCGTGTTGCCGCTGGAGGTGATGCCGGAGATCTTGTGGCCCTCGACGTAGGCGCCGATCGCCTTGGCGTTGGGGGCGACCTTCGCGAACGGGTCGCAGAACTCCTTCATGCCGACGATCACACCGACGTAGTAGCCGATGCCACCGCTGGGCTGGACCGGGTTGCAGAGGCGCTTGAAGCCGCGCTCGGCGTCGGCGCCGGTGATCTGGCGGGCCGGGGTGGTGTCCCACTTGGCGCCGTCACGGATGGTGAAGGTGTAGGTCTTCCCACCGTCGGTGGGGTCCTTCAGCTCGGTCGCGAGGTCGGGGACCGGGGTGACAGCGGCCTTCTCGTCGGAGGTCGCGGGGTAGCTGAGCAGCTGCCGCGTGACCATCTTCAGCAGGGTGTTGCTGGTCTGGTAGTAGGCCGAGGCCGGGTCCATGTGGTCGACGTCGCCGGCGCCCAGGATCTTGAGGGTGCCGCCCTTCTTGCCACCACTGTTGTCGGTCGTGCCGGTCTTGCTGCCGCCGCTGCTGCCGCCACAGGCCGCCGCAGTGAGCGCCAGACCTGCCATGAGGGCGACGGTCGAGAGCCCTCTCCGCTTGCTGAGCATTGTCCACCTCTCCTGGGCGCCACACGGGCGCCCGGGGAACTCTTCGTCCCGGAGAGAGCCCCCGGGCCAGGAAGTGACGGCGTCGGATCTGACGCCATCGAGCACGGACAGTAGCCACGTGACACAAGCCAGCGGAAGGGACGTCGCCGGAGCGCCGCGTGATCGTGACTCAAGAGTTACCGCCTCAGCGCGCTCCCGGCGCTGAACCGGTCAGACGGTCGTAAAGCGGCAGACCCCCGCGAACTCGCCCGCGTCCAGGCTCGCTCCGCCCACCAGGGCGCCGTCGACGTCGGGCTGCGCCATGATCGCCGCGACGTTGGCCGCCTTGACCGAGCCGCCGTACAGCACCCGCACGCCGTCGGCCAGGTCGCCGGGGTAGAGCTCGGCCAGCCGCGCGCGCAGCGCGGCACAGACCTCCTGCGCGTCCTCGGGCGTCGCGACCTCTCCGGTTCCGATGGCCCAGACCGGCTCGTAGGCGACCACGAGGGTGCGCACCACGTCTGCCGGGACGCCGGCGAGCGCTCCGTCGAGCTGCGACATGCAGTGGGACACGTGACCGCCCTCGCGCCGGACGTCGAGCTGCTCGCCGACGCACAGGATCGGCACGAGGCCGTGCCGCGCGGCCGCCTGCACCTTCGCGTTGACCACGGCATCGGTCTCGGAGTGGTAGTCGCGTCGCTCGCTGTGCCCGATGACGACGTAGGTGCAGCCGAGCTTCGCGAGCATCGCCCCGGAGATGTCGCCGGTGTAGGCGCCGGAGTCGTGCGGCGAGAGGTCCTGCGCGCCGTAGACGATCTGCAGCTTGTCGCCGTCGACCATCGTCTGGACGCTGCGCAGGTCGGTGAACGGCGGGAGCACCGCGACCTCGGTGCGCTCGTAGTCCGCGTCGACGAGGGTGAAGGACAGCTTCTGCACGAGCGCGATGGCCTCCAGGTGGTGCAGGTTCATCTTCCAGTTGCCGGCCATCAGGGGCTTGCGGGTGCTCTTGGCCATGAGTCAGGTCTCCAGCACGGTGAGGCCGGGCAAGGCCTTGCCCTCGAGGTTCTCCAGGCTGGCGCCGCCGCCGGTGGAGATGTGGGTGAACCGGCCCTCGTCGATACCGAGGGCGCGTACGGCGGCCGCACTGTCTCCGCCGCCGACGACAGTCAGCGCGTCAGGCAACGAGGCGATCGTCTCGGCGACGCCGCGCGTCCCCTCGGCGTACGGCGCCATCTCGAACACACCCATCGGGCCGTTCCAGAAGACGGTCCTCGCCCCCTGGAGGGCCTCGCTGAAGACCTTCACGCTCTGCGGGCCGATGTCGAGCCCCATGCGATCGGCCGGGATGGCCTCGGCCGGCACGACGTCGTGGTCGGCGTCTGCGGAGAAGGCCGCGGCAGCGATCACGTCGACGGGCAGCACGACCTTGCCGGTCGTGAGGAAGGCCCGACACGTGTCGAGCTGGTCGGCCTCGAGCAGGCTCGAGCCGACGTCGTGGCCCTGCGCCGCGAGGAAGGTGAAGCACATGCCGCCGCCGACCAGAAGCGTGTCGACCTTGGGCAGAAGGGCCTCGATGACCTTGAGCTTGTCGCTGACCTTCGAGCCGCCGAGCACGACGGCGTACGGACGAGCCGGGTTCTCGGTCAGCCGCTTCAGCACCTCGACCTCGGCCGCGACGAGCGGCCCGGAGGCATGCGGCAGCCGCTGCGCGACGTCGTACACGCTCGCGTGCTTGCGGTGCACCGCCCCGAAGGCGTCGTCGATGTAGAGGTCGGCCAGCCCGGCGAGCTCGTCGGCGAAGGCGCCGCGCTCGCCGTCGTCCTTGCTCGTCTCGCCCGGCTCGAAGCGGACGTTCTCGAGCAGCCCGAGCTGTCCGTCGGCGAGCGCTCCGACCATCTCCTGCGCGGACTCCCCCACCACGTCCTGAGCTGCCCGCACCGGTTGCCCCAGCAGCTCCTGCAAGCGTGCGGCGACAGGGGCCAGGCTGTAGGCGGGGTCTACCGCTCCCTTGGGGCGACCGAGATGAGCCACCACGACGACGCGGGCGCCGCGAGCGAGGAGTTCCTGCAGGAGCGGCAGGCTCGCGCGGATCCGGCCGTCGTCCGTGACCCGGCCGTCCTCCAGCGGGACGTTGAGGTCGCTGCGGACGAGGACCCGCTGGCCGGCGACGTCGAGCTCGGAAGCCGTCTTCACCTACAGGCTCTTGCCGATGAGCGTGATGAGGTCGGCGAGGCGGTTGGAGTAGCCCCACTCGTTGTCGTACCAGCCGATCACCTTCGCCTGCTTGCCGATGACCTTGGTCAGCGGCGCGTCGAAGATGCACGACGCGGGGTCGGTGACGATGTCGGTGGAGACGATCGGGTCGGTGCTGTAGCGCAGGAAGCCCTTCATCGGGCCGTCGGCGGCGGCCTTCACCGCTGCGTTGATCTCCTCGGCCGTCGCCTCGCGGCTCAGCTCGACGGTGAGGTCGGTGGCCGAGCCGGTCGGGATCGGGACTCGGACGGCGAACCCGTCCAGCTTGCCCTTGAGCTCCGGCAGCACCAGCCCGATCGCCTTGGCAGCGCCGGTGCTGGTGGGCACGAGGTTGAGGGCCGCCGCCCGGGCGCGCCGCAGGTCCTTGTGAGGAGCGTCCTGCAGGTTCTGGTCCTGCGTGTAGGCGTGGATCGTCGTCATGAGGCCGGTGACGATGCCGAACTCGTCGTTGATGGCCTTCGCCATCGGGCCCAGGCAGTTGGTGGTGCAGGAGGCGTTCGAGATGACGTGGTGCGTCGCCGGGTCGTAGACCTCGTGGTTGACGCCCATGACGATGGTGACGTCCTCGTTGCTGGCCGGGGCGGAGATGATGACCTTCTTCGCGCCGCCGTCCAGATGCGCCTTGGCCTTCGCGCCGTCGGTGAAGAAGCCGGTCGACTCGACGACGACGTCGGCCCCGACGTCACCCCACTTCAGGCTGCTCGGCTCGCGCTCGGCGAAGATCTTGAGGAGCTTGTCGCCCACCTGGATTCCGCCGTCGCCGACGGAGACATCCGCCGGGTAGCGGCCGAGGATCGAGTCGTACTTGAGCAGGTGCGCCATGGTCGCGACGTCGCCGAGGTCGTTGGCCGCGACGATCTCGATGTCGGCCCCGCTGGCCTGCACGGCCCGGAAGAAGTTGCGGCCGATGCGGCCGAACCCGTTGATGCCCACACGAACGGTCACTGCTGCTCCTCTGGCGACGACTCTGTCGTGCCTCAGACGCTAGCCGACGCCGCTCGACCTCCCCCGCCCCCCTTCGCTGGCGATCACCGCCGGAATCGGGACACCCCGGAGCGTGCAGTTCGGCAGTGATCATCCGCGGCCGTCAGCCGAGGAGCAGCGCGAGCAGCTCTTGCACGACCGCGGGCAGATCCCGCCGTACTTCCTCGTCGGCGATGCGGATCACCTCGATACCGTGCTCGCGGGCCACCCACCGGTCTCGGCGACGATCGACCCGACGCTGCTCGGGCAGGTCGTGATAGCCGCCATCGAGCTCGAGCGCCTTCCGACTCGGAGCGTGCAGCAGATCCAGGTAGCAGCTGCCGCCGGCCTCGCTCACGAGGCGCACCTCGGAGCGCAGTCCGGTCAGCCCGGCGGCCACGAGCGCGCGACGAAGGCGACGCTTCTGGAGCTCGAGGTCGCCACCGCCGAGAACCAGCAGTGCGGCACGCACCCGCGAGCTCCCGGCCAGCCCACGCCGACAGGCATCTCGAAGGCGCGCCGGCGACGTCTGGCGTGAACGCAGGAGCCGCTCCACCAGGGCGAGGGACCGCGCGTCCGTCACGTGGGCACTCGACTGCACGATCGCCGTCTCGACGGGTACGACGGGCAGATCACGACGCACGACGATCGTGGAGAGCGTCGCGGGAGCCACACGGCGCGGGAGCAGTGGCGGGCGGAGGCTCAGCCCCCGCGTCAGTACGACGCCGACCTCGAAGGTGGCGGGCTCGAGAAGACATCCGTGCGCCCAGAGCGCGACGTCGGAAAGGAAGGCGAACGGCGGCGGCACGACAAGCGCAGCTGCGTGCGCGTGCTGCAACCAGCCGATCGGCTGCGTCTCGGCGACGGCTACCCGCCGCTGCACCACCACGAGGCCGCGCCGGCGGGCTGCGCGCGCCGGGTGCTCGCCCACTGCCGACAGGTCGATGACGCCCTGGCGGGCCAACGCTTGCTCGACGGCGGACTCCGACATCCGCGGATCGTCGGGCGTGGGCGTGTCCCCGCTCCGGTACCTCCGCCGCCCTGTGGATACCTGCTCGCGCTGTGCGCTGCCCACCCCCCCGTTGATCACTGCCGGATCACACGCTCCGGAGAGTCCTCTTTCCGGCAGTGATCATCGAGGGGCGGGCTCAGGCTGGGCTGGGCTGGGCTGGGCTAGGGCGCGCCTTCGAGCATCTCGGGGGTGACGTTGGCCTCGGTGTCCGGGATGCCCAGGTCGGCGGCCCGCTTGTCGGCCATCGCGAGGAGCCGGCGGATCCGGCCGGCGACGGCATCCTTCGTCATCGGCGGGTCGGCCAGGGCGCCCAGCTCCTCGAGGGAGGCGTTGGCGTGCTCCATCCGGAGCCGGCCCGCCTGCAGGAGGTGCTCGGGCGCGTCCTCGCCGAGGATCTCGAGCGCCCGGTCGACGCGGGCCCCGGCGGCAACAGCGGCGCGCGCGGACCTGCGGAGGTTGGCGTCGTCGAAGTTGGCCAGCCGGTTGGCGGTCGCACGGACCTCGCGCCGCATCCGGCGCTCCTCCCACGCGAGCACGCTCTCGTGCGCGCCCAGCCGGGTGAGGAGCACGCCGATCGCGTCGCCGTCGCGGACCACGACGCGGTCGATGCCGCGCACCTCACGTGCCTTCGCCTGTACGCCGATCCGACGGGCCGCCCCGACGAGCGCCAGTGCTGCCTCCGGGCCGGGGCAGGTGATCTCGAGGGAGGAGGAGCGGCCGGGCTCGGTGAGTGACCCGTGTGCCAGGAACGCGCCGCGCCAGGCCGCTGCCGCGTCACACGTGGCGCCGCTGACGACCGCGGGCGGCAGCCCCCGGACCGGGCGTCCGTGGCCGTCGACGAGCCCGGTCTGCCGCGCGAGCCCGTCACCGTCCTTGGAGATCCGTACGACGTAGCGGTTGCCCTTGCGCAGGCCGCCGGCAGCGACGACGTGCACGTCGCTGGCGTGGCCGTAGACCTCCGCGACCTCCTTGCGCAGGCGGCGCGCGGTGATGCCGGTGTCGAGCTCCGCCTCGACGACGATCTTCCCGGCGACGAGGTGGAGGCCGCCGGCGAAACGGAGCAGCGCGGCCATCTCGGCCTTGCGGCAGCAGGGCTTGGTCACCGTCAGGCGGGACAGCTCGTCCTTGACGGCGGACGTCATTGCCATGCCACTCCTCTGAAGACCTCTTCGTAGGCGCGCGCGAGTCGTTCGGGGTCGTGCCGTGGGGTCCCGTCGCCGAGGGCCAGCGGCGAGAGCACGAGCCGCCCGCCCACCGACTGCGCTGCAGCCATGAGACCACGCGTGTCCACGACCATGCTCTGGTCTGCAAGGACGACGTCGATGCGCAGGTCGGGCGCATGCGCAGCCAGCACGTCCAGGTAGGCCTCGGGTGAGAAGCCATCGGTCTCCCCCACCTGTGGCGCCAGGTTGAGGGCGACCAGCCGTCGCGCCGAGGTGCGGTGCAGGGCATCGCGCAGGTCGGGCACGAGCAGGTGCGGCAGGACGCTGGTGAACCAGGAGCCGGGACCGAACACGATCCAGTCGGCCTCCTCGACGGCCCGGACCGCCTCCTTGCACGCAGGGGGGTTGGCCGGGCGGAGCTGGACGGCGGCGACCTTCCCGGGAGTGGTCGCCACCGCGACCTGGCCGACCACCTCGGTGACGTCCGAGGGTGCGCCAGGCACGAGCCCGACCACCTCCGCGCAGATCTCCAGCGGCACCGGGCTCATCGGCAGCACCCGACCCGTCACACCCAGCACCTGCGCGACGAGGTCGAGCGCCAGCACCGGGTCGCCTGTCGACTCGGCGAGCCCGGTCAGGAGCAGGTTGCCGACGGCGTGGCCGGCCAACGGCCCGTCGCCCGAGAAGCGATGCTGCAGCAGGCGCTTCCAGGTGCGTCCCCAGTCGTCGTCGCCCGCCATGGCAGCGAGCGCCATCCGCAGGTCGCCGGGCGGCAGCGCATCGAGCTCCTCGCGCAGCCGGCCGCTGGAGCCCCCGTCGTCGGCGACCGTCACCACGGCGGTGAGGTCCGGCGTCACGTGGCGCAGCGCCTCCAGCGACGCGGCGAGACCGTGCCCGCCGCCGAGCGCGACCACCTTCATGTGCTCACTCCCGGCCCAGGTCGCGGTGGGTGAGCGTGACGTCGGTGCCCGCGGCGCGCAGCCGTGACGCGAGCTGCTCCGCCATCGCCACGCTGCGGTGCTTGCCGCCGGTGCAGCCCACGGCGAGCAGGGCGTAGCGCTTCCCCTCGCGCTTGTAGCCCTCCGTGATCAGCTCGAGGACGCCTTCGTAGCGGTCGAGGAACTCCGTCGCGCCGGGCTGAGCGAGCACGTAGTCGCGGACGGCCTTGTCGCGTCCCGTCTTGGGCCGGAGCTCGGGCACCCAGTGCGGGTTGGGGAGGAACCGGCAGTCGACGACCAGGTCTGCGTCGACGGGCAAGCCGTACTTGAAGCCGAACGACAGGATGGTCACCTGCAGCGCGTCGTTGTCGGCCTCGGCGCCGAAGGCGGCCGCGACCTTGCCGCGGAGCTCGTGCACGTTGAGCAACGACGTGTCGAGCACGAGGTCTGCCTCGCCCCGCAGGTCCAGCAGCAGCTGGCGCTCGGCGGCGATGCCGTCGACCAGGCGCCCGTCGCCTTGCATGGGATGCGGACGCCTCACGCCCTCGAACCGGCGTACGAGGGCGTCGTCGCTCGCCTCGAGGAAGAGCACCCGCGGGTGGACGCCGCGTCGCTCCGTCTCGTCGAGAGCCGTCCGCAGGTCGGAGGAGAAGGCGCGGGACCGTACGTCGGCGACGACAGCGATCTTGGAGACCGCGCCCTGCGACCGGGAGCCGAGGTCGACCATCGTCGACAGCAGGGAGGGCGGCAGGTTGTCGACGACGAACCAGCCGAGGTCCTCGAGGCACTTCGCCGCGGTGGACCGGCCGGCGCCGGACAGCCCGGTCACGACGACGACCTCGAGCGCCGGCGACGTCGTCATGACGAGACGACCTCTCCGGTCAGCGGGTCGAAGGCCGGCAGCTCCGGGGCCGCCCCGGCCAGGGCCGACACCACGGACTCCGCCGTACGACGGCCGACGCCAGGAACCTCCATGACGTCCTCCACGCTCGCCGCCCTCAGTCGCTTCAGCGAGCCGAAGTGTCGCAGCAATGCCTTCTTCCTGGTGGCGCCGAGGCCCACGATCTCGTCGAGGGCCGACTCGACCATCGACTTCGAGCGCTTCTTGCGGTGGAAGGAGATCGCGAAACGGTGGGCCTCGTCGCGGACGCGCTGCAGGAGGTACAGGCCCTCGCTCGTCCTCGGCAGGATCACCGGTGCGTCGACGCCGGGGAGCCACACCTCCTCGAGCCGCTTGGCGAGTCCGCACAGGGCGACGTCGTCGACGCCGAGCTCGTCGAGTGCCCGCTGCGCAGCCGCGACCTGCGGCTGCCCGCCGTCGACGACGACCAGCTGCGGCGGGTAGGCGAAGCGGCGCGGGCGGCCGGTCACAGGGTCGATCGGCGTGTGCGGCGCAGCGTCGTCACCCACCTCGGCGGCATCGAGCTCGCCCTCCTCGATCCGCTCGGCGACGTAGCGCGCGAACCGCCGCCGGATCACCTCGTGGAGGGACGCGACGTCGTCCTGCCCCTCGACTCCCTTGACGGCGAACGTCCGGTACTCCGACTTGCGGGCGAGCCCGTCCTCGAACACGACCATCGACGCGACGACCGAGGTGCCCTGGAGGTTGGACACGTCGAAGCACTCGATCCGCAGCGGCGCCTCGCCGAGACCGAGCGCCTCCTGGATCTCGGCCAGCGCCTTGGACCGCGCCGTCAGGTCGCTGGCGCGCTTCGTCTTGTGCAGCGCGAAGGCGTGCTTGGCGTTGCGCTCGACGGTCTCGAGCAGCGCCTTCTTGTCTCCGCGCTGCGGTACGCGCAGCACGACGTTGGTGCCGCGCAGCGTGCACAGCCACTGGCTGATGGCATCGGCGTCGGGCGGCAGCACCGGGACGAGCACCTCGCGCGGCACGTCGCCCGCGTCACCCGTCACGACGCCGTTGCCGGCGTCCATGCGCCGCTCCACCGGCTCCTCCGGATCCGGGTCGTCCTCGCCGTAGGCCTGGGTCAGGAACTGGCCGATCACCTCGGCGGTGGTGAGGTCCTCGACCTTGTCCACGACGAAGCCCCGCTGACCCCGGACGCGGCCACCGCGGACGTAGAAGACCTGGATGGCTGCTTCGAGCTGGTCCTCGGCCACGGCGATCACATCGGCGTCGGTGCCGTCGCCGAGCACGACGGTCTGCTTCTCGACGGCGCGCCGGAGCGCCCCGATGTCGTCGCGCAGCCGCGCGGCGCGTTCGTACTCCTGCGCCTTTGCTGCGTCGGCCATCTCCTTCTCGAGGCGCTTGAGGTAGCGGCCCGTCGAGCCCGCCATGAAGTCGCAGAAGTCCTCGACGATCTCGCGGTGCTCCTCCTGCGTCACCCTTCCGACGCAGGGCGCGGAGCACTTGCCGATGTAGCCCAGCAGGCACGGCCGGCCGACCTGGCCGGCCCGCTTGAACACGCCCGTGCTGCACGTGCGCGCGGGGAAGACGCGCAGCAGCAGGTCGAGCGTCTCGCGGATCGCCCATGCGTGCGCGTAGGGGCCGAAGTAGCGCACGCCCTTCTTCTTCGGCCCGCGCATCACCTGCAGCCGCGGGTAGTCCTCGTAGAGCGTCACCGCCAGCGAGGGGTAGCTCTTGTCGTCGCGGTAACGGACGTTGAACCGCGGGTCGAACTCCTTGATCCAGCTGTACTCCAGCTGCAGCGCCTCGACTTCGGTGGTGACGACGGTCCACTCCACGGAGCTCGCCGTCGTGACCATCTGCCGGGTGCGCGGGTGCAGGTTCTGCACGTCCTGGAAGTACGACGACAGCCGACTGCGCAGGCTCTTCGCCTTGCCGACGTAGACGACCCGGCCGCGGTCGTCGCGGAACCGGTAGACCCCCGGCTGGACCGGGATCGTCCCGGCCGCCGGCCGGTACGACGAGGGGTCTGCCACGAGGTCCAGCCTACGTCCGGGGGACCCCGGTTCCCGGGGCAAATCGGACGGATGGGAGCCTGCGGCTCGTGGTGCAGGACGAGGTCGCGTCGGAGGTCGTGCTCGACGACGGCCGACTCACCGGTCGCGGCCACACGACGGTGCTCCGGCTGAGCTGGCATCGGGATGACCCGCTCGCGGTCGCGCTCACCCTCACCGCCGAGCCCGACCACCCGAGCCTGCCGCGCGGTGCCTGGGTCATCCTGCGCGACTTCCTGCGCTACGGGCTCGAGGAGCCGACAGGTGACGGGGAGGTGCGGATGCGTCCCGACGACCAGCTCGACCGCATCTGGTTCGAGCTGGAGCGGCCGGGGCGCGCTGCCTGCGTCTCGGTCGAGCGACCTCTCGTGCGTGACTTCCTCAGCCGCACCGACGCCGTCGTACCGAGCGGTGAGGAGAGGAGCAGCGACGCCATCGACGCGCTGCTCGCACGGCTGCTCCAGGCCGACTAGCTGGCGAAGACCGTGACCGGTACGCCGATGGTGAGCAGGTCGTAGAGACGGTCCATCGCCGGATCGGTGATGCGGATGCAGCCGTGGCTGGCCGGGTAGGTCGGCACGCTGCTGCTGCCGTGGATCGCGAAGCCCTGGTAGAAGAACGCCGGGCGGTAAAGGATCCCCAGCGGGCTCTTGTGGTTGGGGTCGTTGATCTTGCGCGTGATGGCGAAGCTGCCGACCGGAGTGGTCGCGCGATGGGTGACGCCGTCCTGCTGGTAGAGCTGCCCGCTGCCACTGGAGATGTCGAGCACGCGGCGCAGCACGCCGCCCTCGGACAGGTAGAGCACCTGCTTGTGGAGGTCGATCTCGATGGCACGCCCGGCCGAGGGGGCACGAAGGCGCACCGCGACCGGCGCACCGAGACGGACCCGCGTCGCGGCGTCGTAGACCTGCGTGCGGGCGATGCCCTGCGACTTCTGGAACGCCGTCACCGCGTGCTTCAGGTCGTAGTCGAAGACGCCGTCGACCTTGCCCACATCCGCCTTCTGCGCTGCAAGCCGCCGTTCCAGCGTCAGGACGTCGTCGCCTGTGTCGCCCTGGCGCAGGTCACGCGGGTCGACCTGCACGGCCATCGCGGGGGTGGCTGCCTGGTTGTACGCCGGCCGCGGCGGCAGGACGACCTGGAAGACGTAGCGGCCCACGAGTCCAGGCTTGACCGACCACGAGTAGGCGCCCGACCCGTCGATGCCGACGGCCGCCGCGTCCTGCCAGCTGCCGTCGGCGGCGCGGCGGCGGATCGCGAGGTGCGTGCCGGAGTACGCCGGGGCGATCGCGCCGCGCAGCACGCTGGTCTGACCGAGCTTGAGGCCGGCCGGGCTGAACGCACCGGAGATGCGCGGCTGCAGGTTGCCGACGGTCTTGTTGCTCAGCGCGGGCGCGTTCAGCGCGTCGCCGCCGTAGCGCAGCTGGTACTCCGCAGTGGTGCGCGGGGAGACCACCCGCGTCAGCCGCCCGTCGGTGCCCGTATGGAGTGTCGCGAGGACCACCCGGCTGTCCTGGCCGGCGGTGCGGGACAGGACCTGCACCGCCGCGTCCACGACCGGCGACCCGTCGGCCCGGGTGAGGGCGCCGGACAGCGTCAGCGTGCCGCCGTACGTGACGGTGGCGGTCGACTCGGCCAGGCTGAGGCCCGTCGTCACCGGACCAGCCGGGACCGGGGCAGGGCTGCCGGTCGGCGCTGGGCTAGCGGTAGGCGATGAGCTGGCGGTCGGCGCTGGGCTGTCGGTCGGCGAGGCGCTGGGGTCGGGCGAAGGCGTCGGGGCGGCCACGGCGACGCCGCTGAGCGGCACGGCGAGGGAAGCGGCAAGGAGCCCGGCCAGGGCGGTAGAGCGCAGGGGCGTGCGGGGCATGCCGGGCCTTCCGGGCGGACGGATCGGGCGAACTGCGACGGTAGCCCGCGGCGGCTGTCCGTGCCGGGTCTTTCGAGCACCGCTAGCGCGCGGCGGCGACCTTCTTGCGCGCGGCCTTCTTCGTCGCGGGGATCGCGGCCTTGGCAGCGGTCTTCTTCGCCGGCACCTTGGCCGTCGGCACCTTGGTCGCCGGTTTCGTGGCGGTGACCTTGGTCGCCGTACGACGCGGAGCGGGCTCCCCCGGCGGTGCCGGGAAGCGGCTGCGCCCGGCGAGCACCTCCTTGAGGAAGCGCCCGGTGTGGGACGCGTCGACCGCCGCGACCTCCTCCGGTGTTCCTTCGGCGACGACCGTGCCGCCACCCGACCCGCCTTCGGGTCCCATGTCGACGACCCAGTCGGCGGTCTTGATGACGTCGAGGTTGTGCTCGATGACGATCACGGAGTTGCCCTGGTCGACGAGCCGGCCGAGGACGCCGAGCAGCTTGTTGATGTCCTCGAAGTGCAGCCCGGTCGTCGGCTCGTCGAGGATGTAGACGGTCCGGCCGGTCTGCCGCTTCTGCAGCTCGGAGGCCAGCTTCACGCGCTGCGCCTCCCCACCCGACAGAGTCGGTGCGGGCTGGCCGAGCCGGACGTAGCCGAGACCGACGTCGACGAGCGTCTTCAGGTGGCGGCTGATCGCCGGGACCGCCTCGAAGAACTCAGCTGCGTCCGCGATGGACAGGTCGAGGATCTCGGAGATGGTCTTGCCCTTGAAGTGCACCTCGAGCGTCTCACGGTTGTAGCGCGCACCGTGGCAGATCTCGCACGGGACGTAGACGTCGGGCAGGAAGTTCATCTCGATCTTGATCGTGCCGTCGCCCTTGCAGGCCTCGCACCGGCCACCCTTGACGTTGAAGGAGAAGCGCCCGGGCTGGTAGCCACGCACCTTCGCCTCGGTCGTCTCGGCGAACAGCTTGCGCATGTGGTCGAAGACCCCGGTGTAGGTCGCGGGGTTGGAGCGCGGGGT
>JAODNA010000200.1 GCA_025465135.1 Frankiales bacterium
TGGGTCGCGACGCGCGTCGCCGCCGCCGCCGCGCGGACCTCCGCCGGCACCACGAGCAGCACCACGGAGGCCAGCGACAGCACGATCCGCGCCGCGTCGTCGAGGGCGCGAGGCAGGTCGGCGACGACGAGGTCCGAGGACCGGCGACCCGCCTCCAGGACGGCTTCCATGGCCTCAGGGGGAACCCGGAGCACGTCACCGCGGTCCCAGGAGAGCACCGAGAGCTCGCTCATCCGCGGCAGGGCCTCCGTCAGCGCGGCCCCCGGCAGGCGGCCACGGGTGGCACCGAGATCGGGCCAGCGGATCCCCGGGTCGGACTCGCCGCCGAAGACCAGATCGACGCCGCCGCCGAGCGGATCGCCGTCGACCAGGAGCACCCGGTGACCGAGGCGCGAGGCGGTGACGGCCAGTGCAGCCGCCAGGGTCGTCGCACCTGCCCCGCCGCGGCCGCCGACGACCGCGACGAGCTCACCGCAGCTGCGGGCCGGCTCGACCGACTCCGCGAGCATCTCGACGAGCCACTCCTCGCCGTCGGGCAGGAAGACCACGTGCTCGGCGCCGACCTCGACGGCCGTCTGCCAGATGCCTGCGTCGTCGAGGTCCTCCCCCAGCAGCACGACCCCCGCTCGACGCGGCAGCCGCGCCCGAGCGCAGGCCACGGCCGCGTCCGGGCCGACCACGACCGCCGCCGCCGCGGTCCAGGAGCGCCGTGCAGCTCCCGCGTCCGTCGCCACCTGCATCTCGGTGCCGGCGGTGAGCCCGATCCGGACGAGGTCGTCGAGGACAGCCGGGTCCGACGTGATGACGAGCGGGCGGTGCGGCACAGGTCCTCCAGCGGCGGGCGTGCTGCCACCCTGCGGAGGAGGTCCTGGCGGTGGGGGCCGTGCGCGCCGGTTGTGGACGGCGCCCGAGGCTGTGCAGAAACGCGGACGACCCCTGCCGGGGGGGTGGCAGGGGTCGTCTCGCTGAGGTCCGACTTCGGGGGGGTGAGCCGGACCCGCACGCGACAGGGACGGTGCTACGACCTGTCTGCGACGGGGCCTGCCCGCGGCAGCTGCGGTCCAAACCGGCTCGCCGACCTATTCTTCGGACCATGACAGGAGCCGCCCGCGCGCACCGGGCGGCAGCCTTCTTCGACCTCGACAAGACGGTCATCGCGAAGTCGAGCACGCTGGCGTTCGGCAAGCCGTTCTACAAGGGCGGGCTCGTCAACCGCCGGGCGGTCCTGAAGTCGTCGTACGCCCAGTTCGTCTACCTCCTCCAGGGCGCCGACGAGACCCAGATGGACGGGATGCGCGACTACCTCAAGGCGCTCTGCGCGGGGTGGCCGGTCGAGCAGGTCAACGCCATCGTTGCCGAGACGCTGCACGAGCTGATCAACCCGCTCGTCTACGACGAGGCGGTCGCTCTGTTCGACGAGCACCACGCCGCCGGGCGTGATGTCGTCATCATCAGCAGCAGCGGCGCCGAGGTCGTCGGCCCGATCGGCGAGATGCTCGGCGCCGATCGCGTGGTCGCCACCCGGATGGTCGTGGCAGACGGTCTCTACACCGGTGACATCGAGTTCTACGCGTACGGCGAGGGCAAGGCGGTCGCGATGCGCGACCTGGCCGCGGAGCACGGCTACGACCTCGCAGCCAGCTACGCCTACAGCGACTCGATGACCGACCTGCCGATGCTGGAGGCAGTGGGCCACCCGACGGCGGTCAACCCGGACAAGGCCTTGCGCAAGATCGCGATCGACCGCGACTGGCCGGTGCGCGACTTCCGCAGGCCGGTACGGATCCGCACGCGGCTGCCTTCGCTGCCCACGCCGCCCGGACCCCCGGTCGCCTACGCCGGAGTCGCCGTCGCCGCCGGCGCGATCGGTGTCGCGTGGTGGGCCGGACATCGCAGAGCAGGCAGCGACAAGTAGCGCAAAGTAGTTGGCCTTTGGCCCTTCACAAGCGACGGCCGACGGGCGTACAACGAAGGCACGGACCACCGCCAGCAGGAGGACGCAGTTCCCCCCGACGGCGGTCCGTGCACGGCAGTCGGGCACCCACGTGCGACCCGCCACGTGAGGCACGTCGAACGGCCACTGGCCGGTACGACGAACTGAGGTGCACGCCTGGTAACCCGCACTACCGTGCATGGTGACGGCGCCCCGCTTCTGCGAGGCGCCGTTCCCGTGTCAGGCAGATCTCAGGTCCTGGCGATCGCCTCGCAGACGGCCGTGCCCTCCCGCGCCCCGAGTGCGATCGCCGACGCGCAGTGCTCAACCCAGCCGGCCACGCCTGCCGCCCCGCCGTGCACGTAGCCGCGGGCGGCCTCCGCGTAGTCGTGGTGCAGCTCGCTGTGCCCGACCTCCGGGGCCGACACGGCCTTCGGGTCGAACCCGCGGTCGATGAGGACGAGCCGCGCGGCGGCCCGGGCAACGAGGCCGTCGAGGGAACCGAAGACGCGCAGGGCCAGCAGCTCGCCGTGCACGACCGCCGCGACGACGACGGCAGGTGCGCGGGTCGGGGTCGTGAGGATCCGGGACAAGCCGTCGAGGCGCGCCGAGACCTCCAGCGGGTCGGGCGCCGCACCGAGCTCGAGCGGGTCGTCGTACGACGCGCCGACGGCCCGCGGCCGGCCGAGGGCGTCGGCGCCGACGAGATCACCGGCGGCGAGGACATGCAGACGGGCGAGCGCCTGTGCCGGGGAGTGCTTCCACGCCCCGAGCACCGAGCCCAGGTCGGCGTGGAGGCGGACCGCGCCCTCCACGACTCGCGCACCGCGTTCGTCCTTCGACGGCAGGGTGATCGTGCCGCCGCCCCGCAGCTGCCCGCGCAGGCGCTCGAGCTCGATGCCCGCGCCTTCCAGCTCGGCGCTCGCGCGTGCCCCACGCAGCGCAGACTCGGCCGTGACCTCCGCGGACCGGCGGCGCAGGACGCGGTGGGACAGCAGCCCGTCGACCGCGGTCCGCGCCCGCGACACGGATTCCGTCACACCCGGCAGGTCGAGCAGCGCAGCCAGGTGGTCGGTCGCGGCGGTCGTCACCCTGGCGACGCTACCGACCCGCCCGGAACCAGATGCATCCAGTCTGGAGTCCGACTCGGGCAGCTGGGGAGTCCCGCCTGTCAGCTCACAGGACTGGATGCGTGGCGTTCCGGGAACCCGGTGTTGCGAGTCGCAGCGCACGTGGGACAGGCTCGGGACATGACCGAGCAGACGGGGCTGTCCGCCCTCGCGAGTGAGTCGCGGCGCTTCGAGCCCCCGGCCGAGCTGGCGGAGAACGCGAACGTGACGGCGGACGCGTACGACGACGCGTGGGCCGACCGGCTCGGGTTCTGGGAGACGCAGGCGCGCCGGCTGCAGTGGGACAAGGGGTGGGACACCGCGCTGGAGTGGGAGCCGCCCTTCGCGAAGTGGTTCGTCGGCGGTCAGCTCAACGTCGCGGCCAACTGCGTGGATCGGCACGTCGAGGCCGGGCGCGGCGACCGGGTCGCGTTGTACTGGGAGGGCGAGCCCGAGGGTGACCGCCGCGTCATCACGTACGGCGAGCTGTACGCCGAGGTCTGCAAGGCCGCGAACGCCCTCACCGAGCTCGGGGTGGAGGCCGGTGATCGCGTGATGATCTACCTGCCGATGATCCCGGAAGCGGTCATCAGCATGCTCGCCTGCGCGCGCATCGGCGCCCCGCACTCGGTCGTGTTCGGCGGCTTCTCCGCACAGGCGCTCGTCGACCGCATCACCG
Source organism: Frankiales bacterium (assembly GCA_025465135.1). Taxonomy (GTDB): domain Bacteria; phylum Actinomycetota; class Actinomycetes; order Mycobacteriales; family SCTD01; genus RYN-124. Next base: position 3,722 of record JAODNA010000200.1, read on the forward strand.
ACGCTGATGCGCGGTTCGTCATCACCTCCGACGGCGGCTACCGGCGCGGCGCGCCGGCGGCGTTGAAGCCCGCGGTCGACGAAGCCGTCGCGCGGTGCCCCGCGGTCGAGAAGGTGCTCGTCGTCCGTCGTACCGGTCAGGACGTCGCGTGGACCGACAAGGACCTGTGGTGGCACGACGTGGTCGACCGCCAGCCCGACACGCACCAGGCGGAGTCGTTCGACAGCGAGCACCCGCTGTTCCTGCTCTACACGTCAGGGACGACCGGGAAGCCGAAGGGCATCCTGCACACGTCGGGCGGCTACCTGACGCAGACGGCGTGGACGCACTGGGCGGTCTTCGACCTCAAGCCCGAGACCGATGTCTACTGGTGCACGGCTGACATCGGCTGGGTCACCGGGCACAGCTACGTCACGTACGGACCGCTCGCGAACGGCGCGACGCAGGTGATGTACGAGGGCACCCCCGATGCCGGCGGCAAGGACCGGTGGTGGTCGATCGTCGAGCGCTACAAGGTGTCGATCCTCTACACGGCGCCCACCGCCATCCGCACCTTCATGAAGTGGGGTGAGGACCTGCCCGCCGGTCACGACATGACGAGCCTGCGCGTCCTCGGAAGCGTCGGCGAGCCGATCAACCCGGAGGCGTGGATCTGGTACCGCCGCGTCATCGGCGGCGACCGCTGCCCGATCGTCGACACCTGGTGGCAGACCGAGACCGGCGCCATGATGATCGCGCCGCTGCCGGGTGTGACGTCGTGCAAGCCTGGCAGCGCCATGGGTCCGCTGCCCGGCATCGAGATCGACGTCGTCAACGGCGAGGGGGTCAGCGTCGGCGAGGTGGGCGGGGGCTACCTCACGTTGAACGAGCCGTGGCCGTCGATGCTGCGTGGCATCTGGAACGACGAGGACCGCTACCGCGAGACGTACTGGTCGAAGTTCGAAGGCCGCTACTTCGCCGGCGACGGCGCGAAGTGGGACGACGACCACGTCCTGTGGCTGCTCGGCCGCGTCGACGACGTCATGAACATCAGCGGGCACCGGATCAGCACGACGGAGGTCGAGTCGGCGCTGGTCAGTCACCCGTCGGTCGCGGAGGCCGCCGTCGTCGGCGCCGCCGACGCGACGACGGGTCAGGCGATCGTCGCCTTCGTCACGCCGAAGGGCTCGGTCGCCGACGACGTGAGCAGCGGCGAGGCGTTCGCGCAGGAGCTTCGCGACCACGTCGCCAAGGAGATCGGGCCGATCGCGAAGCCGCGCCAGATCCTCATCACCCCGGAGCTGCCGAAGACGCGGTCCGGCAAGATCATGCGCAGGCTGCTGCGTGACGTCGCCGAGCACCGCGAGCTCGGCGACGTGACGACGCTGGCCGACCCCAGCGTCGTCAACGCCATCAACGAGAAGATGGGGACGACCGGCGCGACCGCCGAGGAATGAGAGAGCGGCTGCCGATCCCGCTGCCGGCCCTCTTCCTCGCTGCGGCGGCCATCGCGGCTCAGCTCCTCCCTGACCTGCACCTCACCCGGCTCGCGGCTGTCGAGAACGTCGTCTCGATCGCGCTGGCCGCCATCTTGTTCGACGGCGGCATGCAGATCGGCTGGCGGCGCTTCCGCCCCGCGGCCCGAGCGATCGCCTTGGTCGGGGTCCTCGGGACGTTCCTCACGACTGCCGTGCTCGCCGGCGTCGGGCATGTCGTCTTCGGTCTCAGCTGGTACCTCGCCGTCCTTCTCGGTACGGCGATCGCCCCGACCGATCCGGCCGTCGTCTTCTCCGTCCTCGGCCAGCGCGAGCTCGCCGGTCCCGGCGGGACGATCCTCGAAGGCGAGTCGGGGGCCAACGACCCCGTCGGCATCGCGCTCATGGTGAGCCTGCTCGCGGCCGGCGGGCTCGGCGCAGGCGCCATCGGCGAGGTCAGCACGCGGTTCGTCCTGCAGATGGCCGTGGGTCTGGCTGTCGGCCTGCTCGGCGGGACGACGCTGCGCTGGGCGATGCGTGTCGCGCCGCTGCCCCGCGGCCTGGGTCCGATGCGGAGCCTGGCCGTGGCCGTGCTCCTGTTCGGCGTCGCATCGGTCGCACACGGATCCGGGTTCCTCGCGGTCTTCGCCGCGGGTATCGCGATCGGCGACGGCCCGTCCCGGAACGAAGCGGAGATCCGCGGCTTCCACTCCTCGCTGGCCGGCCTCGGGGAGATCGTGGCGTTCGTCGTCCTCGGGCTGACGGTGGACCTCGGGCTGATCACCCACGCCGATGTCTGGGTGCCCGGACTCGCGCTGGGCGGGCTGCTGGCCCTCGTCGTACGGCCCGCGGTCGTCGGCCTGTGCCTGCTCCCTGTCCGGCTCGCGCGCAACGAGCGGGCCTTCGTCCTGCTCGCCGGGCTCAAGGGCGCGGTGCCCGTGCTGCTCGGCACCTTCCTGCTCGCGGCGAGGGTCGACCAGGCGCCGCGGCTCTTCGGGATCGTCGTCGTCGTCGTCGTTCTCTCCGTCGTCGTGCAGGGCGGACTGGTGCCGACAGCCGTGCGCCGCCTCGGTCTGGCGCTCCGCCCCGAGGGGGACGGGACAGGAAGGTGCTTATGACCGAATTTCCCCCACATGTAGCAGTTCGGTTATAGTTCCGCCCCGTGCAGGGGAACTCAGACCGCTGCGCACCCCCACTCGTCCTTGTCGCCGACGACAGCGCGGCGGTGCGGGCTGTCCTACGCGGAGGGCTCGAGACCGCCGGCTACGGCGTGATCGAGGCCCGGACCGGCCAGGAGGCCATCGACCAGGCCGGCAGCAACGACGTCAGCGTGATCCTGCTCGACGTCGAGATGCCGGTCCTCGACGGGCACCGGACGCTCGCGGCGCTGAAGGCCAACCCGAGCACCCGTGACGTTCCCGTCGTGTTCCTGTCCGACCGCGGCGCCGGCGAGGACCTCGTCCAGGCCCTGCGCGAGGGCGCTCACGACTACCTGCGGACGCCGCCGGAGCCCGCCGAGCTGGTCGCCCGGGTCGGTGCCGCCAACCGCATGAAGCAGCTGCAGGACGAGCTGCGCCGGCGGGCGGTCGAGCTCGAGCAGGTCAGCCGGACCGACCACCTCACCCGGCTGCCGAACCGGCGGCACGTCGAGGAGCGGCTGCGCGCGGTGCTCGCCTCCGCGCTGCGGCACGGCCACCCTGCTGCGGTCCTCGTCGTCGATGTCGACCACTTCAAGTCGGTCAACGACCAGCGCGGTCACGCCGCCGGTGACCAGGTGCTCGTGCAGATCGCCTCGACCCTCGCCGCGGCTGTGCGCGCGGAGGACATCCTCGGACGCTGGGGCGGGGAGGAGTTCATCGTCGTCGCCGCCCACACGACGCGTGGAGCGGCCGCCGTTCTCGCTGAGCGCCTCCGTTCCGCGGTCGAGACCCTGACGCCGGTCACCGTCAGCGTCGGCGGCGCGTGCACCGCCGAGGTCGGTCTGCGCGTCGTCGACGTCGCCGACGCCAACCTCTACGCCGCGAAGACGGCCGGCCGCAACTGCGTGGTCGTCGAAGGTGCGCGCTGAGGACCGTGTGACGGGCTCGCGCTCGGGTACGCCGTTGTCGAGCCGGCGCCGAGGTGTGCGCTGCGCAGGACGAGGAGACCCGCAGTGACGGCCATCGAGGACCGCAGTACGACGACGACCGCCGACGCAAGCCTCGGTGAGCTGGTGGCGACCGCGACCCGTGACCTCTCCTCACTGATGCGCCAGGAGGTCGAGCTCGCCAAGGTCGAGATCAAGCGCGACGTCGTCGCGGCCGGCAAGGGTGCCGGGATGTTCGGCGGCGCGGGGTTCGCGGGCCTGCTCGGCCTGGTGTTCGTCAGCATCTCCGCGGCCTACGGCATCGCGTACTTCGGCGTCCCACTGGGCTGCTCGTTCTTCGCGGTCGGTGCGGCGTACTTCGTCATCGCGGGGGTCCTTGCGCTGACGGGCAAGAAGAGCCTGTCGACGATGAGCCCGCCGACCAAGACCATCGAGACGCTCAAGGACGACGCGGCCTGGGCGAAGCACCCGACCGTCGCACCGACCCGCCGTACGTGAAAGCCTCGGGCGCATGCCGCCCGAGGAGTCGGTCGTCCTCGTCGAAGGTCCGTGGACCCATCGCGAGGTGACGGCGAACGGCGCCCGGTTCCACCTCGCCGAGCACGGCCCGGCCGACGGGCCGCTCGTCCTGCTGCTGCACGGCTTCCCGGAGTTCTGGTGGTCGTGGCGGCACCAGCTCGTGGCGCTCGGCGACGCCGGGCTGCGGGTGGTCGCGCCCGACCTGCGTGGCTACGGCGGGTCGGACAAGCCCCCGCGAGGCTACGACGGCTACACGCTGTCCTCGGACGTCGCCGGCATGATCCGCGCGCTGGGCGCCTCGGATGCGCACCTCGTCGGGCACGACTTCGGCGGCCTGCTCGCGTGGGCGGTCGCCACCCTGCACCCGTCCATCGTGCGAACCCTGTCCATCCTCGACATGCCGCACCCGCTGCGGATGCGTGACGCCCTGCTGCGGGACCCGGCGCAGATCAAGGCGTCGTCGTACGTCGGCTTCTTCCAGCTCCCCAAGGCGCCGGAGGCCCGGCTGCTCAGGGATGACGCGGCCTACGTCGAGGAGCTGCTGCGGCAGTGGGGCGGCCCCGGCTTCCCCGACGCGGAGACGGCTGCCCGCTGCCGGGCCGCGATGCAGATCCCGGGCGTCGCGCACAGCTCGATGGAGTGGTACCGGTGGGCCGTGCGGTCGCTGACCCGGCCGAGCGGCGTGCGGTTCCTCCGGCTGCTGGCAAGGGGCGTGCAGGCCCCCGTGCTGCAGGTCCACGGCGCCATCGACCCCTGCCTGCTGCCGTCGACCGCCCAGGGGTCGGGCGTCTACGCGCACGGGGGCTATGCGCTGCACCTCCTCGACGGCGTCGGGCACTTCCCGCACCAGGAGGCGCCCGCGCTGGTCAACGAGCTGCTGCTCGAGCATGCGCGCGCGTGACGCCCTCGGGCGGCCGGTCGCAGCCGGCTCCCCCGACGCCGTCGAGGCGGTCTCGGAAGTGGCCCTGCCGCCTTACGACGCCGTGGCGCTTGCCCGTGCGCTCCTCGCGGAGGGTCGGGCGTTCTCCGCGCACGAGGTGCTCGAGGCGTCCTGGAAGGCTGCGCCCACGGACGAGCGCGAGCTGTGGCAGGGCCTGGCGCAGGTGTGCGTCGGCGTCACGCACCTGCAGCGCGGAAACCGGGTCGGCGCCACGCGGCTGCTGCGGCGCGGGGCCGGCCTGCTGGCCGGCCGGGCCCCGGCCTACGGCGTCGACACTGCGCGCGTGACCGCGGATGCGCTCCGGCTGGCCGACGACGTCGAGGGCGGCAGGGAGTCGCGACAGCTGCGGCTCTAAGCGGCGCGGCTCCGGGACTCCGCGAGCTGCGCGAGGTTGTCGAGGAAGCCGCGCGCCAGCACCTGCAGCGCGGCTGCGGACAGGGCGCTGCTGCCGACGTCCTCGCTGTCGAGGACGAGCTGCGCGGTCGTGGCCGGGCCGGCGTCACCCCCGGCGTAGGACAAGGTCAGCTCGCCCGTGGTGGGCGGCAGCGACGGGCCGACCCACGCGAAGCGCGTCACGAACGAGGTCGGCGTCCGGCGGGGAGGCCGCACCAGCACGGTGGCCGCAGTCGGGACCCGCTGGTCCGGGATCTCGGCCTCCACGAGGACGCGGCCGGCGACGACGCCGACGCGGCGAACGCCCGGCCACAGCTCGAGCGCGGCGGGACCGGCGAGCAGGAGGGCCGTGCTGGTCGGGTCGGCTGCGATGCGGCGATCGGCGCGCGTGCGCAGCAGTCCTGGAGCGGGCGGCCGCATGTCGGCCTCCTTCCGCCGGCGCGGGGTAAGGGCCGACTGCTTGCAAGAGTAAGCAACCTGCAAGCACAGGTCGAGCGCACGGGGTGTGACGGTCCCCACGCTCCGCCTGCCTGTCAGTCGCAGCCCCGCGTGCTCACCCGGTCGGTCGCTGTCGCCCCGCGCCGGGCGTCGGACGAGACCTCTGCGGCGGTGAGCGCGTAGCCAGTCTTGGGGTCGTCGGCAGCGGCCGCGAAGATGACGCCGTAGACCGCCCCCTCCGGCGACAGCAGGGGGCCGCCCGAGTTGCCGGGCAGCACGCGGGCCCGGAGCGCGTAGATCTCGCGGGTGACGGTCCGGCTCTGGTAGATGTCAGGACCGCGCGCCTTCTGCGTCGCCGCGACGCGGGCTGCCACCGGCGTGAAGGGACCGTCCTGCGGATAGCCGACGACGATCGCGTCGGCGCCGGCGTGCGCCTTTGCGCCGAACGTCAAGGGGGTGCGGTTGAGGCCGGGGACCGCGAGCACCGCGACATCGCGCGACGAGTCGAACAGCACGACCTTGGCGTCGAGGAGCTTGCCCTTCGACACCTCGACCTTCGGGTTGCGGACACCGGCGACGACGTGCGCGTTGGTCATCACGCGCTCGGCTGCGTAGACGAAGCCGGTGCCCTCGATCCGGCGACCGCACGACGGCGCCTCGCCGGTGATCTTCAGCACCTGCTCGCGGGCGCGGAGGACGACGGGACTGTTGGCCAGCCGCGGGTCGGGCGCCGGTACGTCGGGGGCATGACTCGACGAGAACGGGCCGATGACATCGGGGAAGCCGCGGTCGTTGATCAGACGCCGGAACGAGGCGAAGAACGTCTTGCCTTCCTCCGGGACCAGCCCGTCGACGGTCGCGAGGACATAGGACCGACGGACCTGCGACGCGATCCGCGGGAACGGCGACGACGCGACGGCGGTGCCGACGAGCCACGACACGAGCAGCAGGCTGATCACGCTGACGGCAGCGCCGGCGATCGCGTCGGCCTGCCGCGCCGGTTTGAAGGTGAGGCGGTTGCGCAGCGCGGCCCCCGCGACGGTCGCGAGGACCTGGCCGATGCTCGCCGCGATGAAGACGACGGCGAGGCCGACCACGGCCTCCGGGAAGCTGTGCAACGGTCCGCTCTGCGCGATCGACGGTGCGACCTTCGCGCCGAGGACACCGCCGCCGAGGAACCCCACGAACGACAGGACGCCGACGACGAAGCCCTGCCGGTAGCCCGAGACGGCGAAGAGCAGTGAGGCGACCAGCAGGAGGACGTCGAGCAGGTCGCCGTGCATCTGCCAGACCCTAGCCACCTCTCAGCCGGAGATGACGAGCTTGCCCTCCATCCCCGGGTGGATCGTGCACTGAAAGACGTACGTGCCCGGCCGCCGGAGGGTCACGGTGACCGACTTCGTGGCCGAGCCGCTGACGACCCCGATGCCCGGCAGGCTGTGGTCGTCGAAGGTCAGGTCGTGCGGGACCCCGCCGTTGCGCAGCGTCAGCGTGAGCACACCCGGCTTCGCCGTGACCGTCTGCGGGACGAACTGGTCGCGGTCGTTGCCCATGATGGTGAAGGTCTGGGCGTCCGCCGGTCCGGCGGCGGCGCCGATGCCGCCGCCGGGCTTCGGCGCGTGCGATCCACCGCACGACGCGGTGGCGAGCAGCGGTACGACGGCGACGAGCGCGACCGCGACCTTGACCGTCACGGTGTCGGCCGGGCGGCGGTGCGCAGGGCCAGGGCGGCGGTCTCCGGGTCCAGCTCCCGGGTCCGGGACCGATCCCACTCCAGCTCCCAGCCGCCGAGAGCGAGCAACCGGTCGGTCAGGCCGGCGGTGAAGCCCCAGATCAGCAGGTCGCGGACCTCGAAAGCCGGGCCGATCCAGCCGCTCGGGTGGGTGACGCGCAGCCGGTTGGCCGGGTCGACGAGCTCGGAGATCGGGACCCGGGCGACCGCGGCGACCTCGGCCCGGTCGATGACGCCCACCTCGTGCGGGTCGCGCCACCAGCCGACGACGGGGGTGACCACGAACCCGGACGGGGGCAGCCAGAGGTCGGGAAGCGTGCCGAGGACCTCGACGCCCTCCTCGTCGAGGCCGACCTCCTCCCTGGCCTCCCGCAGCGCCGCGCCGACCGGACCGTCGTCGCCCTCGTCCTGCGCGCCCCCGGGAAACGCCGGCTGACCGGCATGCGATCGCAGCGTCGCGGCGCGCTCGATGAAGAGCAGGTCGGGCCCGTCAGGTCCTTCGCCGAAGAGCACGAGCACGGCCGAGTGGCGGCCGCCCTCGGTCGGCGGCCGGAAGCGGCTGAGCTGCTCGGGCCGGACGTGCGGCAGCGCGTCGGCCAGCGTCTGCAGCCAGGACGGCACGGTCACAGCTGAACGCCCAGGTGCTGAGCCACCAGGGTCTGGAGCTCGCGGACGCTGTGCAGCTCGCCGTGGTGCGTGAACACGACCGTGCCCGCGGCGTCGACGAACAGCGTGATCGGCGGGCCGCCGCCGTACTGCCGGAGCAGCAGGCCGTCGGAGTCGACGAGGCTCGGGTAGTGCATGGCGTACTGCGCCGCGAAGATCAGCGCCTTGTCCGACTCGTCCTCGCTGTCGACGCCGACGACACCGACCTTCCCGGCTGCTCTTGCGGCGAAGTCGACGAGGACCGGGACCTCCCGGACGCACGGCGGGCACCAGGTCGCCCACATGTTCACGAGCATCGGGGTGCCGGGGCCCCCGGAGCGCAAGGAGACCCGGGCTCCACCGCCGAGGCACGCCATGTGCAGCGCCGGCAACCCGGCACCGAGCCCACCGGGACAGGGCCCCAGAGCGGCCGCCGCGCGCAGGGGGGCCAGGTCGGCAGCCTTGGGGGCGTCGATGCGCGACTTGGCGAAGAGCCCCAGCCCGACCAGAGCGAGGACGACGACGAAGCCGATGAGCTGTCGCCGGCTCACGGGACGGCCACGGGTTCCGGGCCCTTGACCAGGGCCGACGCGACGTCGGGATCGGTCGGGCCGAGGCCGTACGACGGGCAGAGCGGCGCGATGCTGCAGGCGCCGCAGGCCGGCTTGCGGGAGTGGCACACGCGCCGGCCGTGGAAGATCAGGCGGTGGCTGAGCATCGTCCACTCGGCCTTGGGGATCAGCTCCCCGACCGCGATCTCGACCTTGACGGGGTCGTCCTCATCGGTCCAGCCGAAGCGGCGGGCGAGTCGGCCGAAGTGCGTGTCGACGGTGATGCCCGGTACGCCGAACGCGTTGCCGAGCACGACGTTGGCGGTCTTGCGCCCGATCCCCGGGAGCGTGACGAGGTCCTCGAGCCGGCCCGGCACCTCGCCGCCGTACCGGTCCACGAGCGCCGCCCCGAGCCCGATCAGCGACGAGGTCTTGTTGCGGAAAAAGCCGGTCGTCCGGATCAGCTCCTCGAGCTCGGCCCGGTCGGCGCCGGCGTAGTCGGCAGCCGTCCGGTAGCGCCCGAACAGGACGGGAGTGACCTCGTTGACCCGCTTGTCCGTGCACTGGGCGGAGAGGATGGTCGCGACGGCCAGCTCGAGCGGCGTGGAGAAGTCGAGCTCGCAGTGCGCGTCGGGGTGCCGCAGGGCGAGCTCGCGGTTGATGCGCCGGGCCCGGCGCACGAGTCCCACCCGACTCTCCTGTCGCTGCACCGGCACGCCGTCGAGACTAGGCGCGGGCGGGAGCACTCGGCTGGTCGGGTGAAGCCGCTCAAGGAACTCCGAAGTCGTGACGACCCCCTCTGTGTGGTCACAGACGGTGACGACGGAGGAGGGCACATGGAGACGTCGACACCGCTCGCACCGGTGACCGGCGTGACCAGCCCTGCTTCGGTGCCGCCGGCCCGCGACGGCGGCGGCCGCCGGGGCGGCAGCCGGCCCACGCCGGAGCGCTCCGAGGAGTTCGCCCACCTGTCCCTGAACGACCTGCGCGACTACCGCCGCACGCTGACCTCCGAAGAGGACCAGGTCTCGTACTGGCGACGGATCATCCAGGCGCGGCTCGACGTCCTGCGCGCCGGAACGCTCGGCAGCGCGGACGGCGGGCACCTTCGCCCGGTCCTGACCGACGACCGCGTCGCCAGCAGCCGGACCGCACTCATCTCGGTCGTGCCTGCCGACGACATCCCCCCGCTGCCCAACCTCGCCGAGCTGTGGGAACGACGCGTCGACGACAGCGACCTGCGCGGCCAGGGCGAGCTCGACCACGACCTCGCGGTCGCCGAGCGCCAGCTGTCGGAGTACCGCCAGGCCCTGCACCGCAGGATCGCCGACGCGACCGGGGAGCTGATCGCGCGCTACCGCGAGGAGCCCAGCCTCTGCCTGTCGGCACTGCCGCTCCGTCGTGAGCGTCGCGTCGTCCCTGCCTGAGGTGCGCCCCCTCCGCGGATGCGGGACCATGACGTCGTGACGCTGCTGCCGCTCGCACTGCTCGTGCCTGTACTGCTGCTGTTCCTGATGCTGGGGATGGAGCGCGTCGAGGGCCCGCTGCGGGAGGACGCCGTCACCGAGCAGCTCGAGGGGTTCCTGGACTCCGCTCGGCCCGAGGAGGTCGAGACGTTCGTCAGCGAGGGCTTCGCACCCGCGCTCGACCGGTACTGGCGGCGGCGTCGCTTCGGCCGTCTGCGGCCGGGCCGGAGCCGCTGAGAGGCCGTCGTGCCAGACTCCGCGGCGAGGACGTTGTCGCCGTCAGGGGAAGGGAAGGCACGCGTGGACGAAGTGCTGGCGAAGGCCGGGCTGTTCCAGGGCGTGGCCCCCGAGGCTGCCGATGCGCTGGCCGCCTCCCTCACCTACGCCGACTACGCCAGGGGCGACACCGTCTTCACCGAGGGCGAGCAGGGCGACAGCCTCTACATCGTGCTGACCGGCAAGGTGAAGGTCGGACGCAAGGCCGCTGACGGTCGCGAGAACATGCTGTCCGTCATGGGGCCCTCCGACATGTTCGGCGAGCTGTCGCTGTTCGACCCCGGCCCGCGGACCGCGACCGCGACCGTCGTCACGGACGCGCGGGTGGCCTCACTCGCCCACGACTCGCTGCGGCCCTGGATCAGCGACCGGCCGGAGATCGCCGAGCAGCTCCTGCGCGTGCTCGCGCGCAGACTGCGCCGTACCAACGACGCCCTCGCCGACCTCATCTTCACCGACGTGCCGGGTCGAGTCGCCAAGGCGCTGCTGGGTCTCGCCGAGCGGTTCGGCACGGAGGAGCCCGACGGCGTGCGCGTGCACCACGACCTGACGCAGGAGGAGCTCGCGCAGCTCGTCGGAGCGTCGCGCGAGACCGTCAACAAGGCGCTGGCCGACTTCGCCTCGCGCGGCTGGATGCGTGTCGACTCGCGCGCCGTGACGATCCTCGACCACGACCGCCTCGCCCGCCGCGCCCGCTGACCTCTCAGGACGTGCGGGTAGACCTGTAGGGGTGAGGACACCGCGCCGATGAGGTTGCGTCGGCCCGGGCTGCCGGCCGAGGGGCGATCGCTCGTCGCGCAGCACCTGGCGCACTGGCCGTTGCTCGATGAGGACGAGCAGCAGCGGCTCCTGCAGATCACCGACGAGCTGCTGTCGCGCAAGCGGTGGGAGGCGGCTCGGGGCTTCGCGCTGGACGACACCGTGCGCGTCGTCATCGCGGCACAGGCTGCGCTGCTCGTCCTCGGACTGAGCACCGACCACTACCGGCTGGTGAGCGGCATCGTCGTGCACCCGTCGACGCTGCAGACCTCCGGCGTCCGGGCCGGGCCGTCACCGGGCACCGTCACTGCCGACCGCATGTCGGTGCTCGGGCTGGCGCAGGACGGCCGCGGCCCGGTCGTGGTCGCCTGGGACCAGGCGCTCGCGGGTGCGCACCGGACGGAGCCCGGGCACAACGTGGTGCTGCACGAGTTCGCGCACAAGCTCGACATGCTGGACGGCGCGATCGACGGGACGCCGCTGTTGCCGCGCGACATGCGCGCCGAGTGGATCACGGTGTGCACCGACGTCTACGACGACCTCGTGTCGGGGCGGCCGCGGCCTCCCATGCGGTGGTACGGCGCGACCAACCCAGGTGAGTTCTTCGCGGTCGCGACGGAGGTCTTCTTCGAGCAGCCGCGCGAGCTCGCGGCCCTCGAGCCGGAGCTGTACGGCGTGCTGACCCGCTTCTACCGTCAGGACCCAGCGGCGCGCGAGCCCTAGCTGCGGAAGGCGCCGGCGATCAGTGCTTCTGTCGCTGCGATCTCGGACCGCTGACCGGTCGAGGTGGCGACAGCCAGCGCTTCGCCGTACGACGCCATCGCGCCTTCCTCGTCACCGACAGCGCGAAGAGCGGAGCCGAGTGCACGCAACGACAGCACGCGGGACCGGACGTCCTCGCCAGGGGTCGCGACGGCTGCCCGCGCCGCGGCCAGTCCCTCCTCGGTCCGGCCGAGCTCGAGCAGGGTGCCGGCGCGGTGTGCCAGTGCTTGCCGTCGGGGGAAGAGCAGCCCCGGCTGGTCGCTGACGGACAGCGCGGCATCGAGCTCGGCGAGCGCCTCCGCTCGCTGCCCGCGGAGGCGCATCGCCTGGGCCAGAAGGACCTTTGCCCCGAGCGCCGCGTGTGGCTCGAGGTCGAGCCCGGCGAGGACGGCGCTGGCTCGCCAGGCGCATCCCTCCGCGCCGGCGATGTCGCCGCGGTCGAGGTGCGCGTAGCCGGCTGCCACCAGCGCGAGGCTCTGCGTCATCGGGAAGTGACCCTTCTCCGAGAGCGCCGCTGCGCTGTCGAGAAGCGACAGCGCCCGCTCCGGCTCGTCGGCGCCCCGGGCGGCGATGCCCGCGGCAGTCAACGCCAGCGACTGCCCCCACGCGTCGCCGACGTCTTCGAAGCGCGCCCGCGCCCGGTCGGCGGAGTCGGTTGCTCCGGCGACGTCGCCGAGCTCCGCGGCGGCCAGCGCGTCGATGGTGAGAAGGGCCGCGACGCCCCAGCGCTCGCCCATCGCCTCGCCGAGCGGGAGCAGCGAGCCGGCGAGCTCGCGGGCCTCGTGCAGGCGTCCCTGCAGGAGCCGCACGAAGCCCTCTGTCCCGGCGACCCACGACAGCCCGCCACCGTCGTCGAGGGAGCTGAAGACCTCCGCGGCCAGCTCGAGCGCCTCATCGGCGAGGGCGTAGTCGCCGCGTGTCGTCGCACTCCACGCCAGGTGCTGCAGCGCCCAGCCCGCACCGCGCCGGTCGCCGACCTGCTCCGCGAGCGCATGGGCTGCGCGGAAGCGCTCCTCGGCGGCGCGCAGCCGGCCGTCGAAGTAGTCGAGCAGGCCGAGCTGTCGCAGCGCCTCGCCGCTGATGCGGTCGAGGCCGGCGGCGCTCGCCGCGGCGAGAGCAGACACGAAGGCCTCCGTCGCGCCGGCAAGGTCGCCACGCTTGCGCCGTACGTCACCGAGTACGACGAGTGCGCCCGCTCGAACGCCGTCCTCGACGGCCTGCAGCGCCGGCGTCAGCTGCTCCTCGGCCTCGGCCAGCAGATGCAGCCCGGCCAGCGCCTCGGCATGCGCGACACGCACCGGCACGACGAGGTCGGCCGGGAGCGCGTCCCCGAGGCCCGGGTCGTCGAGCGCCAGCGCACGCGACAGGAGTCGCTGCGCCGTGGCGTTGTCATCACGGTTCAGAGCTGTCGCCCCCAGCCGCGCGAGGGCGGGGAAGGCGATGCCGCGGGCCGCCCACGCCGGGTCGGTTCGGGGAAGCCCCATCTCCGCGGCGAGCCGCACCGCGCGCTCCCCTTGGGCCGCGGCAATGGCATCGGCTTCGCTGGATCGACCTCCGCCTGCGCCGTGGGCGTGGGCCGCTGCAGCCGCATGCCTCCGGGCGCGCTCGGCCTTGGCGAGGCCGGCGTAGGCGACATCGCGGACCAGGGTGTGCCCGAAGCGGAACGACTGCGCATCGGCGTCGGCCTCGAGCAGCCGCCGGTCCACCAGCGTCGCGACGGCTTCGCGCACGACTGCCGGGTCGCCGTGCCCGGACGCCTCACCCACCGCTTCGAGCAGAGGAAGCGTGAAGCGGGTCCCGACGACGGACGCGTCACGCAGGACGCCCTTCGCGGCGCCGTCGAGGCCGTCGATGCGGGCAGCGAGCACCGACTGCACACCAGCCGGCAGGATGTCGTCCGGAAGATCCGTCGCGATCACCCAGCGGTCGCCCTCGCGCACCAGCGCCCCGCGGTCGACGAGCAGGTGCAGCAGCTCGGCGAGGAAGAACGGGTTGCCCTGCGCGCGCGACAGCAGGCCGGTGCGCACGGCGTCGTCGAGCTCGCCGACGGCTGCGCCGAGGTAGGCGCGCAGTAGCCGCTCGGCGGCCGTCTCCTCCAGCGGCAGGACCGGCAGCAGCTCCGCGCCGGGCAACGGCTCCCACCACCCCTGACCGCCGATGTCGAGCATGTCCGGCCGGCCCAGACCGACGAGCAGCACCGGCCCCGTCGTCCGCTCGGCGACGTCCAGCAGACCCTCGAGCATCGCGGGTGTCGCCCAGTGCAGGTCGTCCAGGAGCAGGACCAGCGGCCCCTCGGTGGCGAGCGCGGTCCACAGCGCGGCCACCGCGCGGCGGACCTGGGCGCCGCCGACCATCGCGCCGGGGGTGGCCGCGTCACGCGGCGCCGGCGCATCCGGCTACTCGAGGCCGAGCAGGTCCTTCAGCC
>JAODNA010000230.1 GCA_025465135.1 Frankiales bacterium
CAGGGCGGCCCCGTCCTCGGCCGTGCTGCCGCGCTCGCGTGCCCACGCGACCGTCGCTGGACCGCGGGCGATCGCCTCGAGGCAGCCCCGACCACCACACACGCACGCCGGACCATCGGGATCGGCGACCACGTGACCGATGTGACCCGCGTTCCCGCTCGCACCGTCGACCACACGACCACCGAGCACCAGGCCGCCGCCGACACCGGTGGACACGACCATCCCGATCATGTCGTCGACCCCGGCCCCGGCTCCCTTCCAGTGCTCACCGGCGGCGAACGCGACGGCGTCGTTGTGCAGCCGCACGGGGACGCCGGGGTAGCGCTCGGCCAGGCTGTCGCGCAGAGGGAAGTCCCGCCAGCCGGGGATGTTCAGCGGCGAGACCTCACCGGCAGGCCAGGTCATCGGGCCGCCGCAGCCGACGCCGACGCCGTCGACCTTCTCGCCGTCGACGAGCCGGTCGAGCATCGCGGCCAGGGTCGGCCACGGGTCCGCGGCGACCGTCGGCGTCCGGTCGCGGCGGAGCACCGTGCCGTTCTCGTCGACGACAGCAGCCGCGAGCTTCGTACCCCCGACATCGAGAGCGAGCACGCTCATGCGGGAAAGGCCAGGACGGACGCGGTGAACCCGTGCAGGTGGTTGCGCCCCGCGACGGGCCCCAGCTCGCCGCCCGCGAAGAACCCGGCCACGCCTCCCGTCGTGCGCAGCTCCCGTCGTACGACGGTGACGTCGTGGTCCGCGCCACCGAGCGACGAGCCGAACAGGTGGTTGCCCCGGCCGTTGCACGAGAACAGCAGCGCCCCCGCGGTCGGCGGGTTGGAGCCGCGGAAGTCCCCGAGCAGCGCGCGCAGGTCCTCATCGGCACCCTCGGCGTCCCGGACCTGCAACCGGACCGTGCAGCCCACGTCGACGAGGTCCCCCACGACCAGACCGGACGAGCCCGGGTCGAGTCCGAGGATTCCGCGGATGAGGAAGTCACCGCGATCGTGGTCCTCGGCGTACTCGTCGAGCGCGATGCCGAGCTGCAGCCCGGAGCTGGCCAGCGCCTGCTCGCCCGGCGGCAGCGTCGCGAGGATCTCCTCGACCTTCTGCAGAGCCGGCACCCCCGCGAGCTCTATGAGCACGTTGCCCGAAGCGGCGGTCACGGTCATGGCCGGACCCACGGGCCGGCAGCCCTGACTCACGACGGGTCGGGCCACGACGCCGGGCCCGCCGATGAGGACCCCCACCGCGCCGCGGTCATGCGTGCGGCCGTCCACCCAGAGCCGGGTCGACCCGGCGCCGACCGGGCCGTGCGACATACCGCCCACGATCGCCAGGCCCGCGAGGGCGTCGTTCGCGCGCGTGATGAAGCCGTCGGCCGGGAAGCTGTAGGGGTCGGCGAGCAGCACCGCGACGCTGTCGTCGTCGCTCCGCTCGGGCATGCCGATGACTGCCATGCCGGCCTCCGCCGTCATGACCTCCAGGTGGAAGGCCCGGACGTCCGCGCCGGGGAGGTGCGCGGCCCAGACGCTGACGGCCGCGGTCGCCTCCACCCCGCGCCCGGCGCCGATGACGCCGCCTGCGCTGCAGCCGATCATGGCCCGACCCCCGGTGATCGCCGCCACCCGTTCTCCGGCGGCGGCGACGAGGTCCGGCTCGCCGCCGGAGACGAAGGCGCACACCAGGTCGGGGCGGCGCGCGCCCAGCGACTCGAGGGCCTCGCGACTCGCACGTTCTGCAGCCACGAGCAGGTCGGCGTCGAGGGCGAGCCCGTCGCCGATGTGCGTCACGGGCCCATCCTGCCTGCCCTCGGCCCTCGACGTGCGCGGTCGGCGGCAGCGGACGTAGCGTGGACGCGTGAGCAAGCCACCAGCGCCGACCAGCCTCGCCGCCCTCCGCTCGAGCGGGCACGAGCACAAGACGGTGAAGGCCGAGATCCGCGACAACCTGCTGGCCCGGCTGGCCGCCGGTGAGCCGGCGTTCCCGGGGATCCTCGGCTTCGACGACACCGTGCTGCCCGAGGTGGAGCGAGCCCTGCTGGCCGGGCACGACATGGTGCTGCTCGGCGAGCGCGGACAGGGCAAGACGCGCCTGATCCGGACGATCGCGGGCCTCCTCGACGAGTGGACGCCGGTCGTCGAGGGCTGCGAGATCAACGACCACCCCTACGCGCCGGCCTGCGTGCGCTGCACCCGCCTCGTCGACGAGCTCGGCGAGAAGACGCCGGTCGCGTGGAAGCACCGCAGTGAGCGGTACGGCGAGAAGCTGGCCACCCCCGACACGAGCGTCGGCGACCTGATCGGCGACGTCGACCCGATCAAGGTCGCGGAAGGACGGACGCTCGGCGACCCCGAGACGGTCCACTACGGGCTTGTCCCGCGCACCAACCGCGGCGTGTTCAGCGTCAACGAGCTGCCCGACCTCGCCGAGCGGATCCAGGTCGCGCTGCTCAACGTGCTCGAGGAGCGCGACATCCAAGTGCGCGGCTACATGCTGCGGCTCCCGCTCGACCTGCTGCTCGTCGCGTCCGCCAACCCCGAGGACTACACCAACCGCGGCCGCATCATCACGCCGCTGAAGGACCGCTTCGGTGCCGAGGTGCGCACGCACTACCCGCTGCGGCTGGACGACGAGATCGCACTGATGCGACAGGAAGCAGTCCTCGGCTGGCCCGGCTCGCCGTTCCCGGCACCGGTCGTGCCGGACCACCTGCTCGAGATCGTCGCCCGGTTCACCCGGCTGGTCCGCGAGTCCCCGCAGGTCGACCAGCGCTCGGGTGTCAGCGCACGCTTCGCCGTTGCTGCCGCCGAGACGGTCGCCGCTTCCGCGGTGCGACGGGCAGCCGTCGCCGGTGAGGCGCAGGCCGTCGCGCGCGTGTGCGACCTGCCTGCCGTCGTACCTGCCTCGCGGGGCAAGGTGGAGTTCGAGGCGGCCGAGGAGGGGCGCGAGCTGGAGGTCCTCGCGCACCTGCTCCGCAAGGCCACCGCCGACACGTTCCGCGCCCGGCTCGCCGGCGTCGACCTCACCGGGCTGCAGTCGCGCTTCGACGAGGGCGCGACCGTGGAGACCGGTGACCTCGTGCCGGCCGCCGACCTGCTCCAGCACCTCGGCACCGTGCCCGGCCTGGCCGCGCTGCTGGCCAAGCTCGGCATCGAGGAGGAGTCACCCGGCCTCGCCGCCGCCGCCGTCGAGTTCGCCCTCGAGGGCCTGCACCTCAACCGGCGACTGTCGAAGGACGCGGTGCCCGGCCGGACGGTCTACGGCGGCTGATGCACCCCGGCCCGGCTGCCCCTGACCCCGCCGCGCTGCGGCGGCGGGTCCTGCTGTCCGGCGTCGTGACCTTCGCGGCGTTCCTCGTCGTCGCGTTCGCGGTGGCGAGCGCGGGCCTGGCCGACTGGTGGCTGATCATCGCGATGGTTGCGGTCTACGGCGTGGTCGTCCGCCCGATGATGAAGCCGGTCCGCGACGCGTCGCGGCTGCGCAGGTCCCTTGCCTACCGGGCCTTCCTGGAGTCCAAGGACCGCGAGCAGTGAGGCTGCCGTCGTACCGCTACGGCACCTGGTCGGGGGGGCGCGACCCGCTGGAGCCGCCGTACGACGTCGCCTCGGCGCTGGACGAGATCGGCGAGTCCGTGCTCGCGGGGGCATCGCCCCGGCAGGCGCTGCGCGACCTGCTGCGGCGCGGCACGGACGGCATGCGGGGGCTCGACGACCTGCGGCGTCAGGTGGCCAAGCGGCAGCGGCAGGCGCGGCAGCGAGGTCGGCTCGACGGGACGCTCGACGAGGTGCGCGCTCTGCTCGACGAGGCGCTCGAGCTCGAGAAGGCGGCCCTGTTCCCGGACCCGTCGGACGCAGCCCGGATGGCCGAGATGGAGCTCGACACGCTGCCTCGCGAGACCTCGCGCGCCGTGCAGAGCCTGAAGCCCTACCCGTGGCGCAGCCCGGAGGCCAAGGCGAAGTACGACGAGATCGAGGACCTGCTGCGACGCGAGGTCCTCGACAGCCAGTTCCGCGGGATGAAGGAGGCGCTGGAGAACGCCTCGCCGCAGGACATGCAGGCGGTCAAGGACATGCTCGCCGACCTCAACGCCATGCTCGAGGCCGACGCCCGCGGGGAGCACGCACAAGCCGACTTCGACGCCTTCATGGGCAAGCACGGCGACTTCTTCCCGTCCCAGCCCGCAACGCTCGCGGAGCTCATCGACGACCTCGCCCGCCGCGCGGCTGCACAGCAGCGACTGATGGACTCGCTGACGCCGCAGCAGCGCCAGGAGCTCGGCGAGCTGATGCAGGGCGCGATGGACATGGACCTGGCCGCGCAGATGGCGCAGCTCGGGGACGCGCTGCGCAACGCGCGTCCCGACCTGCCCTGGGGCGGGAAGCAGAACATGCGCGGCGAGCAGGGCATGGGGATGGGCGACGGCACGAGCGCGCTCGAAGACCTCGCCGATCTCGACGACCTCGAGGCTGCGCTCGGTCAGGACTACCCGGGCGCATCGCTCGACGACATCGACGAGGACGCCGTGCAGCGCGCACTCGGTCGCGGCGCGCTGGATGACGTGGCCGCCCTGCAGCGGATCGAGCGGGAGCTGCACGAGCAGGGCTACCTCACGCGCGACAAGAACGGCCGCCTCGAGCTGAGCCCGCGTGCCGTACGCCGTCTCGGCGCGACAGCGCTGCGCAAGGTGTTCTCCGACCTCGAGTCACGCGGGCGCGGCGCGCACGACGTTCGCGATGCCGGCGCAGCGGGCGACATCACCGGCGCGGCCAGAGCGTGGGAGTTCGGCGACGAGCAGCCGCTCGACGTCGTACGGACCGTCCGCAACGCCGTGCTGCGTGGCGGGCCGGGAACGGTGCAGCTGCGTGTCGAGGACTTCGAGGTCGTCGAGACCGAGCGGCGTACGACGGCTGCGGTTGCCCTGCTCGTCGACCTGTCGTTCTCCATGGAGCTGCGCGGCACCTGGCCCGCCGCGAAGCAGACCGCGCTGGCGCTCCACTCGCTGGTGACCACGAAGTACCCGCAGGACTCGATCGAGATCATCGGCTTCAGCGACTACGCGCAGGTGCTGCAGATCGAGCAGCTGGCCGGACTCGACGCGCAGCGGGTGCAGGGCACCAACCTGCAGCACGCGCTGATGCTCGCCGGCCGACACCTCGGCAAGCACCCCGACGCGGAGCCCGTCGTGCTCGTCGTCACCGACGGGGAGCCGACCGCCCACCTGACCCGCGACGGCTACGCGGAGTTCTGCTGGCCGCCGCTGCCGGAGACGCTCGCCCTGACGATGGCCGAGGTGGAGCGGGTGACGCGGCGCGGCGCCACCATCAACGTGTTCATGCTCGACGACGAGCCGCGGCTGGTCGACTTCGTCGAGCACCTCGCGGCACGCAACGGCGGCCGGGTGTTCTCGCCCGATCCGTCCCGTCTGGGCGAGTACGTCGTCAGCGACTACCTGCGCGCCCGCCGAGGCCGCCGCGCACACTGAGCAGGAAGTCGTGGATCAACGTCGAAGTGTTTGCGCAACGGTCCGACCACACCGCACCCCCGGAGTCCCCATGACGCAGCCAGGCCAGCTCGGCAAGCTCGGAAACAAGGTGGCGCTCGCCATCATCTTCGTGGGCTTCGTGGGCATCCTCGTCGCCTGGAACGGCACGGCCGGCACCATCACGCCCGCCGCCCAGTTCCCCTACGTCGTGTCGGGCGGGCTCGGCGGCCTCGGGCTGATCATCGTCGGCGCCGCCCTCCTGCTGACGCAGAGCGCGCGGCAGGACCGGCAGCGCCTCGAGGGCGTGCTGCTGCAGCTCCTCGACGCGCAGCAGGCCGGCGGCACCGGCATCGGCTCGGTGCCGAGCGACGTCGACGGGCTGTTCGCCGCCGGCACGGCGTCCTACCACGTCCCCGGCTGCCGGCTCGTGGACGGCCGCGAGGAGGTCAGCTACGTGACGGCTGCCGAGGCCGCCGCGCGCGACCTCAAGCCCTGCCGCGTCTGCCAGCCCGAGCTCGCGAGCAACGTCACCCTCCGCTAGTCACCTGCGCCACCCGCCGACCCCGGCTGCTCAAGGGTCGGGAAACCACCCGCTTGCACGCTCGCCAGCGGGTGATGTCCCGACTCTCGCCGGTGAGACCCGGCGGGCCTGCTGTGGATCGCCCGCCGCGCTGTGGATCAGGCCGAAGGCTGGTGCTGTAGCCGGCACAGGGTGGGGACATGTCGGCGTTCCTCGGATCGAGCTCGGGTCTGACCCCGCAACGGCTGCGCGGCAAGCGCTACCACCGGCTCTCCCGGGACCTCTACGTCCTGCGCGGCGCCGAACCGGACGCCCGCTGTCGCTGCGAGGCGCTCCTGCTCGCCCTCCCGGATGCCGTCCCGTGCCTGTTCACTGCGGCCCTGCTGCAGAACTTGCCGGTGGACGACCACGGCCTGCTGCACGTCGCCCGAGGTCTGACGTCTCCGCGCTCGGAGCGAGCCGATGTGAAGGTGCACCGGACTCCCGTCGAACCCGACGAGGTCCTGCACATCGACGGCCTCGGGGTGACCGACGGGCCGCGAACGTTCGTCGACCTCGCCGGGTGGCTCGACCTCGAACAGCTGGTCGCGGTGGGGGACGTCGTCCTCCGGCGGTACGACAACGAGGCCCTGCGGGCCGCGGTCGACCGCCGGGCGCGACGCAAGGGGATCGTTCGTGCTCGCAAGGCGCTACCGCTGCTCGACGGCCGCGCGGCATCCCCGGCCGAGAGCAGGGCTCGGCTGCGCCTCCACGCCGCCGGCTTCCACCGACTCGAGCACGGTGTCGTCGTACGAGATGACGGAGGTGGGTGGCTTGCCGAGCCAGACCTCGCCGACGAGGGGGCGAGGGTGGCGGTGCAGCACGACGGCCTGGTCCATCTCACCGGCGATCCCGGGCGGCGGCGCAAGGACCTGCAGCGGGACGAGGTGACGAGGCAGGCGGGCTGGCAGGTCGTCGTGTCGACGGCGATCGACGACCAGCGCCCCCAGCTGCTGGTCGACAAGGTGGAAGCCGCCTACCGGCGCGCCGCCCAGCTCTCGGGCCCGGACGTCCTTCCACCACACCTGCGTTGACGCGCCTCGGTAGAGGGTCGGGTTCTGACCCGCTTGCTGCACGGCAAGCGGGTCATGACCCGACCGACGCGGAGGAGTCCCGGCGAGGGCTAGTGCAGGTCGCTGGCGTCGCCGAGGTAGGTCTTGCGCAGGTCGCCGGACTTCTCCAGGTCCGCGCCGCTGCCGTCGTACGTGATGGTGCCCTTCTCCATGATGAGGGCCTGGTCGGCGTAGGGCAGCACACCGACGTTCTGCTCGACGATGACGACTGTCGTGCCGTCGTCGTTGATCTGGCTGACGACCTGGAACACCGTCTGCGCGAGCTTCGGCGACAGGCCGAGTGACGCCTCGTCGATCATCAGGATGCGCGGCCGGCTCATGATGGCGCGGCCGATCGCCAGCATCTGCTGCTCGCCACCGGACATCGTGCCGGCGAGCTGGTCCTTGCGCTCCTCGAGGCGCGGGAAGTACTCGAAGACGCGCGCGATGGTGTCGTCGGCCTGCTTCCTCCCGGCGCTCTTGCGGGTCCAGGCGCCGAGCCGCAGGTTGGTGAGGACGGACAGCGCCGGGAAGACGCGGCGACCCTCGGGTGACAGCCCGATCCCGGCGGCCACGATCTTCGGGGCGTCGAGACCCTTGAGGCTCTTGCCGTCGAGGCGGACGTCGCCCGACCAGATCGGGAGCAGGCCGGCCAGCGCGTTGACGGTCGTCGTCTTGCCGGCGCCGTTCAGGCCGAACATGACCGCGGTCTGGCCCTCCTCGACGGAGAACGAGATGCCCTGCAGGACGGGCAGGGCGCCGTAGCCGGTCCGCAGCTCCTCGACCTCGAGCAGGCTCATCGCTTTGCCCCCTTCTTGGCCGCGGCGGCCTTCTCCTCGCGCGACTCCGCAGCGGTCTTGCCGCGAGGGCGGGTCGTCGACTTCGCCGCGGTACGACGGGGCTTGGGCTCTGCAGGGGGTGACTCGATGACCTCCGTCGGCGCGTCGTCCGGCGTTACCTCGTGGTGGCCGAGCTGCGCGTCGAGGGCGGCGTCCTCGTCGGTCTCCTCGGTCGCGTCCAGTGCCTCGGGGGCCTCGCCACCGAGGTAGGCCGCGACGACCTCCGGGTGGGTCTGGATCACCGATGGCGGCCCCTCGGCGAGCAGCCGGCCGAAGTTGAGGACGTAGACGTGGTCGCAGACCGAGAGCACGAGCGGGACGTGGTGCTCGATGAGCAGCATCGTGAGACCGAACGCCTGGCGCAGGTCGATCAGGCGCTCCCCGAGCTGGTGCGCCTCGTCGGGTCCCATGCCGGACGACGGCTCGTCGAGCAGCAGGATGTCGGGCTCGGTGGCGAGCGCGCAGCCGAGCTCCAGCAGCTTCAGCGTGCCGTAGGACAGGCCGCCGACGCGCAGGTTGCGGACGTCCTCCAGCCCGAGCAGCTCGAGGATCGCGTCGGCCTTGTCGGCGAGCTCGCGCTCCTCGCGTCCGACCGCCGGTGCGCCGATCAGGCCCGCGCTCACGTCGTACCCGATCCGGGCGTGCTGCGCGGTCTTGAGGTTCTCGAGGACCGTCGACGTCTTCACCATGCCGACGTTCTGGAAGGTGCGGCCGAAGCCCATCGCGGCCTTCTTGTGCGGCGGCACCTGCGTGACGTCGCGGCCGCGGTAGGTCACCCGGCCGGTGCCGGGCTTGTAGAAGCCGGTGATGCAGTTGAAGGCGGTGGTCTTGCCCGCGCCGTTGGGGCCGATCAGCCCGACGATCTCGAACTCGTTGACATCGAGGCTGACGTCCTGGAGCGCCTGCAACCCGCCGAAGCGGATCGACAGGTCGCGCACCTCAAGCACGGACACTGGAGCCCTCCACTGCGCCGGGGCCCGCTGAGGCCGAGTCGTCGTGGAGCGAGAACCGCTTGCCCTTGAGCCAGCGCTGGATCGGCGCGACGCTCTCGCCGATGCCGCCCGGGTTGAAGATCAGGGTCTGCAGCAGCAGGACCGCGCCGATCAGGCCGGCGAGCGCGCCCTTGTTGGGGCCGTAGTAGCCGTTGAGCACCGGCACGTGCTCGACGAGGTGCCGGAACGCGTGCCAGGAGATGAAGAGCTTGTCGAGCAGGTAGTTCAGCAGCGCGAAGAACGCCGCCGCGATGACGACGCCCACCCGGTTGCCGAGACCGCCGACGACGACCATGACGACGAACAGCAGAGCGAGCGACAGCCCGGTCTCGGTGAAGTCCTGCGCGGCATAGGTCTGGCTGCGGAAGGCGAACAGCCCGCCGGCCAGACCGGCGATCGCCCCGGACAGGCCGAACGCGAGGAGCTTGTACGACGTGACCCCGATGCCGAACGCCTCCGCCACCCGCTCGTTCTCCTTGATGGCGAGGAGGGCACGTCCGGTCTTGCTCGCCGTCAGCCGGGTGTCGAGGTAGAAGATGACCAGCATCACCAGCAGGCAGAGCAGGTAGTAGCGCGCGTTGGTGCTGACGGCGTCCGGCCGGTTGGCCGGCACACCCGACCCGTTGCGCGTCAGCGAGCCGAGGGAGAACAGCGACGACGCGATGGCGGTGCCGAAGACGAGCGTGATGAGTGACAGGTAGAGGCCGGTGATGCGCAGCGCCACGAGACCGAGCACGACGGCTGCCACGGTGGCGGCGGCGATGCCGCCGACGATGCCGATGTAGAAGGGCACCTTGAGCTTGAACACGATGTTGGCCGCCGTCAGCGCGCCGAGACCGAGGAAGCCCTGGTGGCCGAGGCTCAGCTGCCCGGTGTAGCCGACGACGATGTTGAGGCTGAGACCCACGATCGCGTAGATCGCAGCCAGCGAGCAGGCCTGGGCGAAGTCGACCGTGAGCATCGGCAGCAGCAGCGCGACGCCGAGCCCGACCCAGACGAAGCCGCGTCCGACGAGGCCGACCGAGCCCGGCCGGAAGTCCTCGCCCGGCGCCTCGTCGACGGTCAGGACGGCGCCCTCGGGCGTCGTCATCGTCACCTCATGCCTCCCGACCGAGCAGGCCCTGCGGTCTCACCAGCAGCACGAGCAGCAGGACGACGCCGACCGCGACGCTCTCCGAGCCGGGGAACTGGGTGAGGAACGTACCGGCGTAGGCCTGCAGCAGCCCGACCAGGAGCCCGCCGACGAAAGCACCCGGCAGGCTCGTCACCCCGCCCAGCACTGCGGCCGTGATGCCACCGACCAACGTCGTGCCGGTGACGACTCCGGGTGAGACCACGGCGCTGCCGGCGAGCACCAGGATGCCGGCGACCGAGCCGAGGAAGCCGGCCAGTGTCCAGGTGATCAGGGAGATGCGGCTGACGCTGATGCCGACGGTCTGGGCCGCCACCGGCTCCTGGCTGACGGCGAGGATCGCCGTGCCGTTACGGGAGTAGCGGAAGAAGGCGACGGTCGCGAGCGCCAGGACGACCAGCGTGACGAGCGTGAGGATCTGCTCCCACTGCAGGTTGTAGTGGGCGAAGCCGAGCCGCGCCGCCGGGTCGGTCAGCGAGCGGAACACGCCCTGCTTCGGGTTGTTGAAGGCCGGCAGCGACTTGCCCTCGGGGAAGACCAGGCTCTCCAGCGCGATGAGCAGGAGCAGCACCCCGACAGTGCCGACGACGAGGATGACCTTCGGCCGGTCGAACAGCGGTCGCACGACCAGCCGCTCGGTGAGCACCGCGGTCAGCGTCCCGATGGCGACGCCGATGATGCAGGCGACGGCGTACGGCATGTGCCACGGGATGTGGAACAGCTTGCCGTTGAGCCCGAGGTAGGCCGAGATCCCGGCGACGGTGCCGAACTCCGCCTGCGCGAAGTTGAAGATGCGGTTGCTCTTGTAGAGCAGCACCAGGCCGAGCCCGATCAGCCCGTAGACGGACCCCTGCAGCAGGCCGACGACGAACGGCTGACCGATCTTGAGCTGGACATCCAACGCGAGCGGCGCAGCGCCGGCCGCCAGTGTGGTGGCGGCAAGGGTCACTTGTAGAGCACCGGTCCGATGGTGTCCCACTGACCCGGCTGGTTGTTGCCGTCGGGCTCGGTCTCGCTGCAGTTCAGCTTCTGCGAGTAGGCACCCGTGCCGCCGAAGTGGCCCCCGTTGAACTTCGTCGGCGGGTAGACGCCGTTGGGCAGCGACATGCGCGGCATCGAGGCGATCAAGCCCTGCCGCGTGAGGCTGCTCGAGGAGTTCAGGATCTGCTCGAGCGCCTGCGACAGGCCCCAGAGCGACCACTTGATGTCGTCGTACTTGGTGCCGTAGGCCTTCTTGAAGTCGTCGGTCACGCGGTCGATGCCGGGGTACGGCGCGAGGAAGTTGGCCTTGATGAGCCCACCGGTCGAGCCGCAGGTGAGCTGCGCGACCGTGACCTCGGTCATCGTGACGCCGGGACCGGTGTAGGTGCCCATGAAGCCCTGCTTGCTGGCCGACTGCGCCATGAACAGGAAGTAGCCCGGGGCGGTGTCGACGTAGACCGTGTCGTAGCCGCCGCTGGCGATCTGGACGCCGGTCTGCGTCGCGCGGCTCTGCTGGCCGCTGTCGCTGGTGGCGTCGACCTGGATGTCGTCGTAGGCGATGCCGGCCTGCTTGAGAACCGCCTCCATCGAGTTGCGGGCGTCCTTGAAGTTGTCGGTGCGGCTGGTGAGGACCGCCCACTTCTTCATGCCCATGCCCTGGGCCTTCGCGTTGCGCAGCACCAGGCTGCTCTGGTCGGCGTAGGTCAGTGTCGTGGCGAAGTAGTGGTTGAGGCCGACGAGCCCGTTGGTCGTCACCCCGGCGGAGAGGTAGGGCACGCCCTTGCCGGCGATGTCGGGCATCGTCGCGCAGGACTGGATCTGGTCGGTGCCGGCGGCGCCCACGACGAGGAAGTCGCGGCGGCTCATCGGACCGCAGACGTCACGGGCGGTGGACGGGGTGTACTTGTCGTCCTGGAAGTCGACGACGACCTTGCGGCCGCAGATCATGTGGGCCGGGTCGTTCCAGTAGGTCGCGACGCCGTCCTTGAACGACGGCGGCAGCGGGGCGCCGGTGCCGGTCTGCGGCGCGTGGATCCCGATGTTGATGGTGCTCTTGGTGATGCCGGTCGCGTCACCCCCGGCCGTCGAGCACTTGCCTCCGGACGGTGCCGCCGCGGTGCCGGTGGTCGTGCCGGACGTGCCACCCGTCGAGGTGCCCGACGTTGCGCTGCCGCCCGTGGTGCCGCCGCCGCTCGTGCCCGTGAACGTGCCGGTGGTGCCGCCGGACGTCGCGCTTCCGGTGGTGCCCAGGGCAGTCCCGGTCGTGCTGCCGCCGGACGTGCCCGCAGGGGCTCCGAGGCCGCCGTTGTTCGCGGCGGCCCCACCGCCTGCGGCAACACCGGCGCCGCTCTGCTTGAGCGCGTCCCTCTGCTCGGGCTTGAGCCCGCAGGCCGTCCCCAGCAGCGACAGAGCAAGCAGGGCGCAGAGCAGATGAGCCGGACGACGTCGACGTGACATGGGTGCTGCTCCTGTGTGGGGAGTCGCGAACAGGTGGACGGAAACCTTGCGGCGGACCTTGACGTCAGGCGTGACGGGCCC
>JAODNA010000232.1 GCA_025465135.1 Frankiales bacterium
ATGAGGATGCCGTCCGGGTCGTCGCTCGCCCTCCCCCCGGTCAGATAGACCACCTGGGGTGCCGCGGTCGGCGTGACCGCCGTGCAGGACGGCAACGTGAGGTCCGGGGTCGCCGTGCCGCCTGCGCTGCTAGCCACGCTCACCACCCCGCCTGACACCTCGAACGTCGTGCCGTCCGTGTTCAGGCACCGGACATGGACACTCACCGACCAGGGCTTGGGCGGGTCGTACGTCCACCGCTGGATCACCGGCGCCGTCGCGAACAGCGTGTGCGCGCCGACCCACTGCACCCGGTACACCAGCGGCGTCGCGCCACCGCACGCGACCTGGGCCGACATGCCCGACCCCGACGCCACCGAGTTGATCGCACCCCCCGACACGGGGTCACCGACCGATCCGGTAGTCGTCATGCACCACCAGGTCGACGTGAGGCCGTTGGCGTAGGTGCTGGCGTCCGTGCGGACAAGGTTCGCCAGGAAGCCCGACGACGGGCCTGGGGTCGGCGGTGCGCTGTAGCCGCCGCTGGTCTGCCACGACCAGCCGGGGGCACTGCTGGACAGGAAGGAACGGTCATCACCACCGCTACCGAACGCCCAGTGCAGCACCTTGGTCGCACCGACGTACCCGACCAGAAAGCCGCCGGCCAGGAGCGCCTCCTCAGGACAGATCGCGGCAGTCGCGGTGCACTCCCCGACGGCGAGCTGCCCGGCCTCCGTTTCCGTCAACTCAGGATGAGCAGCGAGGAAGTCAGTCCAGGCGCCGGGGCTGATGACGTCGGCCTGTGCCGGGGCTGCGACGCCTCCGACAACGAGCGCCGGGGCCAGGACGAGAGCGACGGCACTGCAACGAATGGCGCGACGCCAACCGTTACGCCGTGACCGCACGTCGTGCCCAGCGGATCACGAGGCCGATGCAGATCGACACCGCCGCGAGCGGCAGCCCAAGCGCCATGATCGGGTGGTGCAGACCGGCCCCGAGCTGCCCGAAGATGCCGTCATCGGCAGCATGCAGAGGGTCAACGGCCGGCACTGCCAAGGTCACCCCGTCCGCGAACGGCGTCGGCTCGGGCGCAGCGGCAAAGACGCTCGCCGCGTCGTAGGCACACGGGTAGCAGTTGCCGCCGTCGATGTAGACGCCGAGGTGATACGTGCCGGGCGCGCTGATCCGGTTCGACGCCTCGCAGTCGAGCGTCGGGCTCGACAGAACCACCCACTGGACGCTGCCGCCTGCAACAGTGACCACAGAAGAGTCGGCCAGCGTGGTGCCGGTCGGGTGGTACGGCGCGAAGGGGTCCAGCGCCGCTTGCGTGACCGTGACCGTGCGTCCGGTGTCGTAGTAGCCCCAGCCACCATCACCAGCAGACGCGTCACCGACGCACGCCGTCGTGATCGTGCCGGTGGCCGCGTTAGCGACGCCGGGGACGAGGACGAGACCGACGCCCAGGGCGGTGACGGCGAGGAGCCGTCCGAGTCGAGTGAGGATCATGGCGTGCCTTCCAGGTGGGGTCGATCGTTGAGAGACTGGCGACGGCCGGCCCTGCTCCGTTGTGGTGAGCAGGACCGGCCGCGCCAGGAGAGCCACGCCCCGAGGGGTTAGGCGTGGACGGCCTTGCGCACCCAGCGCAGGACCAGGCCGATCGCGATCGACACGACGGCGAGGGCGAACACCTTGCCCACCAGCGAGGTGGTCAGGTAGTCGGTCAGGGTCGTGAAGATTGCGTCGCCTCCGCCGTTGAGCGGGTCGGTCTCGGTCGCCATGGCCGGGGAGGCAGCCGAGGCGAACAGAGCGAGGACGTAGGCGACGGCCTGCGCGTAGCGGTTACGCGCGAGAGCGGTGATCTTCGTCATGGGGATACCTCCTCTCGGTCCCAACGGGCGCGTCACCGGGCAGGCCGGTGGAGCGCGACAGAGGCAAGCCGGACGGCTGCCCCAAACCCAAGGCCGGCCGCGAACGAGGCCAGCAGGAACTCCGAGGCGGTCACAGCTCGCCACCGCCTGTACCGGCGTACGCGGCTGACTTCGCCAGGGCAATGACCAGCTCGACGGCCAGCAGGACCGTGAAGAAGCCGGCGAGCGCCGGGATCACGACGGGCCAGGAGTTGACGTACGTCACCAGTCCTCGCCGACGACGCAGGAGCAGAACAGGCAGCGCTTGACCGAGGGGATCGAGGTCTGGGCCATCGGTCCCCGGTGCTTGTACCGCTTGGGGTCGCAGGGGATGCCGTCCTTCGCGTGACGACCGACGAGCCGGGCCACGCGCTTCACGACTGGCCCCCGAAGGCGCGCATGTCGTCGTACAGCTCGCGCCGTGCCTGGGCGAACGAGCCGGGGGTGAGCGCCTGGAGGCCGTCCTTTGTCACCGGCCGGCGGCGATCGACCTCCAGGGCGATCAGGGCACCCACTGCGAGCGGCAGCACCGCCGCGAGGGCCTTCACGACCGCCACCCGCTCAGTCGCGGATTCTCGGGACGGCCTGCACGACCAGGAACCCCGCCGCGAACACCAGCAGGCTGACGCCTTCCACGAACACCGGCTCGGAGACTGGCTGCGTATCGGCCGGCGTAGGCGAGGCCGAGGACGGGGACGGCGACGGCGAGGAACTGGGGTCGGGCAGCGGTGAGGCCGGCGACTCCGAGGGAGACGGGGACGGCGACGGCGAGTCGACGGCCCAGGCCGAGCTGCTCAGGCATCCGAGGAGTCCCGAGGTTCCGGCCGCGAGAGCCAGTCCCGCAGCGACACGCCTTGCGGGACACGAGCGGCCCAGCGTGCCATGTAGCGCGCCGTCACGAGGTAGACGACGACGGCGAGGAGGAGCGGCAGCCACTGCATTCACGCCACCGCGAACACGTCGAGCTGGACCGGCCGGGGCACGTCGTCCGATGGGACGATCAGCCCACAGTGGTCGCAAAGGTCGTAGGTCCGCTCCGGCGACCCGAACTCGCTGAGTCGCGTGCGCGAGCCGGTGTGCTGGCAGACTGTCTTGCGCGTTACGTTCTTCACTAGCCGTGCCTTCCGCTCGTATCGGAGGTGCGGTTAGCCCCTGACCAACGCTGGAACCTCGGTCGGGGGCGCCTAGGACCGCCTAGCTGGCCTTGGCGCGACGGGCCGGAGCGGGGGCCTCGTCGTCGGAGCTGATGATGTCGGCGAAGTCGCCGCGCACGGACAGCGACACCTTGCCGCCGCTGATGCCGGGGACGACCGCGTAGTCCACGACGTCGCCCTTGCGGGGCATCGGCACGGGGCTGACGCCGTTGCCGTCGACGGGGATCTTCACGTCCACGAAGTCGGCGTCACCGACCAGGACGCGCGCGGTGTGCGTGACGCCGGTGCGGACACCATCGGCGCCGCTCATCGACCAGGGCTTGGACTCGAACCGCTTGACGGTTCCGGTGCAACGAAGCATGAGTGACCACTTCCGCTCGTATCGGGTGGCCGGCGCTGGAACGCCGGGGGTTGATGCGACGAAGGTTGCAGACGGTCAAGCAGCGTGCCAGCACCCGCGCCGATTCTCACCCCCTAACCGACAGTTTTACCCACGGTTGCTAGTCACAAGCGACCACTGATCTCGCTGTAGCCGGATCGTCACGTATCGTGACGGAAGGCGGGTCGCGATCGGGGTCGGGAAGACCTATTCGCCAAGTACCGAGGCCGGCGCCTGCGGCGCCGGCTGCCGGCTGCGGCCGGCCGCTCTGCTTGCCGCTCCTCCACGTGCTCGGGTGCTCGGCGCTGACGCGCCTGCGCCCCTGCGCGCGCGTCCGGTGCTCGCGACGAGCTGGCCTTACCCGCAGAGCCGGCTCTCAAGCGAAAAGCGGCTGGTGAAGGGGGGGTGGTGGGGCCGGCTGCGCGGTCGTTGGCAGTCCCACGCCACTGACACGGTGCACCGGATGGGCAACGCAGGCTCTGGCCCTCGTCGCTGCGCTCCTCACGAGGCCCGCAGAGTGCCAATAGCAGCAACGTCGGCGGTGCGGCCGGTCAGAGGCGGTTGGCCGGCTCGGTGCCCAACGCTGCGTGGAGCGTGTCGGTCGGCCACTGCCGCAGCCGGTACGCGGCGGTTCGGCACCTGGTCGAGCAGTAGCGCTTGGTCCGACCCCCGCCCTGCTCGCGTCGAGGCACCGGCATCTCGTCGCCGCAGTGCTCACAGACGGGCCGGAGCACGGCCAGATTTACGCCCACGAGCATGTCGAGGACGCCAGCCGCGTGCCGTCGACACGCCTGCCAGGTGTACCCGGTCAGCGGCTGCACGAGCTGCACCACGGCGGGAAGCTTGCACTTCTGGCACTGGGGGTTCTCGGAGGCGAGAAAGCCTGCTACGTAGGCGATCGCGTGCTCGCGGCTCTCGGCGTAGTGCCGTTCCGCCCAGGTGCTCACGCCTCGTCGGTCCAGCCGTAGGCGTCCCACAGCGCGCGTTCCTGGGCATCGCGGTCGGCCCGGTATCGCTCGTAGGCCCTTCGGTGTGCGTCGTCTATGGCCTTGTCGGTCATGACCGTGACGAAGTACCACGCCGCAGACAGCCCGAGCACGAGCGTCAGCACCGCGACGGCGTATTGCGACAGGAGCAAACCCCGAAAGGTGTCGTAGAGAGTCATGTCACGTATGGTAGGCCGGGTCTGTGCCCGCGCCATAGCCCAGCCGGGTGACGTTTGGCGCCGCGCGATTCGTTACGGGCGCGTGCTCCGTGCCTTGTGCGGCCGGTGCTGCATCGGTTCGCCGGGACCGCGAGCTTCAGACCAGCCCACGCGCTCATCATCGAGGTACGCACGGAGGGCGTCGCCGCTCGGGTCAGCGCGCACCATGTCCGCGATGTCGGCCTGCCACCACCGCGCGAGCCTGTGCCAGTCGGAGGCATCGATCTCCACAACCGCGGCGCCCCCGATCTCCTCCTCTGCGATCTCCTCGTCGGTCTTCTCGGAGCCGAGGTCCAGATAGTCCCGGAGGCCGAGGCTCCACGTCATCTGACGCCGGCCCTTGCTGCCACGCTCCCACTCGCGCCAGAGATCGAGGTAGTCGGCGTCCCCGAGGTCGACCAGGGCGCCGAGGAGCTGGAACGGGTGCAGGTTGCCGTTCTTTGCCTGCTTAGCGTGGCCCTGCGCGAGCTCGGCGGCAGCCGCCGCAGCGCCGTTGTACTGGTGCTTGGTGAAGTAGTCCCCGAACACCCGCTCAGGGTCGGCGTCGGTCACAATGCGGATGTCCCAGCCGTGCTCGTCGCTTGGCCGGCGCAGACCCTGCGCGACGAGGGCAGCAGACCAGCGGCCGAACATCGACGCGCCGAGCGCCTGGGCGTCCTGCTCGGTGAGGCCGAACGAGTCGACGAACAGCAGCACGTGCACGTGGACATGCCAGCCCTTCGCGCCGTGAGTGGTCTCGACCACGCGGCAGTAGCCGATCCGCTCGTTCTCCACGACTTCGCCCTTGCGCTTGCCGGTCTTGATCGTGCGGGGCATGCGCACACCGTAGGTCTCCTGCTCCTCGACCCAGGCGCGGCCGGTGGTGATCGCGGACCAGGCCGCTTGCACGGCGTCCCAGACTGTCGCGAGTCGCTGCGTCTTGGTGTGCCGGACGGTGAATGTCGCGTGGAGCACGTCGTATCCCTTCGACCGCCAGGCGGTGATCGCGGCCGAGACTTCCTGCTGGCGGGTCGCGGCGATCTTCGACGCGCAGACGGGGCATGACCAGCACGAGCCGCACGTCTGCAAGTTGCCGAAGCCCACGACGTCCGGGGAGTCGCCACCGGGCGTGAGCCGAACCACGACCCCGCGCCCAGCGTCGGTCACACGAGCGCCGCAGGCCCGGACGCGACGTAGGCCGCTCTCGTTCCACAGCACCGACCGGGCCTGGAAGCGTGCGCGTTGCCGCGCGTCGGGGGATGCCTTCTCGCCCCTCTTGCTCTTTCGGTCTACCGTTGTTGTGCGCATCGAAGATTGAGCCTTCGTTGTGTGGCGTGGCGATTGGGCCGGGATGAGAGCCGGCCCTTTCGCATGTCGGGGGTCATTACAGGGCAATCAGGTCCGCGAGCGGGGGACGCGCGCCGGACGGGACTTCTGTGACGGCACAGCGGCGCTCAGAGCGTCCTGGGCCGTGGTCTCGTCCGTGACCAGCTGATGGGACTGCTCGACCACTTCCAACGGGGCGTCGACCGTGTACGCGCGGGAGCCGATCAGCGACGCAAGAGCCTGCCCGTCCGCGCCGGCCGGGACAAGGACGACCTGCACCGCAGCCGTGGCCGTGGACTCCGCCGTGGCGGTCGCGGTCGCCTCCACCGTGGTGCCCTTAGCCGTCAGCCGGTGGACGAGCCACAGCGCGCCGAGTGCCGCGAACACGAGGGCTCCCGGGCTCACGCGGTGGCTGGGCAGGTTGCCGCCCACGGTCAGTCCGAGCAGGAACCCGGCTGCGAACCACAGGGCCGCTTTCTTGAGCATCGTCACCGTCCGTTTCTGCCAGGCGTAACGCCGGCTGCTTGTCGAGGTAGAAGTCCTTGCCGCGCAGGTGCGCCGCGACGTCGATCGACGCCGTGGTGTCGTAGCGGTCGACGTACCGGGCCAGCTGGGCCCAGAAGATGAACTGCCGCGACAGCCGCGTGTCGGGCTTGAGCTTGTCGGCATGCATGCCCTTCCACGTCGACGCGACGATCAGCCGGGGGTGCTCGCGACGGGTGATGTCGTCGGTGTCCGGGTCGTAGTGCCGCTTGGTGATGAACAGGGGCCGCAGGACCGTGACGCTCTTGCACATGAACCGGACGCGGACGTCGATCTGCCCGGGCATCTGGGCGGTCATGATGATGTCCCGACCGTGCTTACGCTCCTCGGTGGTCGACTGCAGCCGGCTCATCGGCAGCGACTGGGAGCGCCGGCTTTCGAGCAGCCGCGGGGCCTCGTCCCAGATGCAAACGCCCTTCGGGAAGTCCGGTGCGCTCATCTCCTCCAGCGAGGCGTAGTGCGCCCGAGGATGGTCGATCTCCAAATTCGCGTAGAGCTGCGCGGCCGGCCGCTTGTCGAGCATCCGGAACGCGCGCCGCACGGCCAGGGCGGTCTTGCCGGCTCCCTGCTCGCCAGCGATCAGCGTCAGCACTGCTTGCCCCAGGTGCGCCGCGAGGCCCGGATGCAGGCCGTGCCGAGCAGGAACATCGCCGCGACGAAGGGCCAGAAGGCGAACGTTGCGCCGAGTGCCCCGGCCGAGACGACGTGGCCGGCGATCCCCCAGCCCAGCGCGACACCGGCCAGCAGCCCAACCAGCAGGCCACCGACGAGGCCCCAGTCGAAGACGCGGGTCATGACCGCTCGTCCTCGTTCGCGAGCAGCCACATCGTGTCGGCGATGCGCGTCGACAACCGGTCGCTGTACCACTCCAAGCCGGCCGACACGGCAGCGGCGACCGTCGTGACGACGAGGAAGACGACGTGGTGGGGCCGCCCGATGCACTGGCCCAGCAACAGCCCGAAGACCCACCAGGTGTACCGGACGCGCCTCACGAGTGCACCAGGTGGTTGCCGAACAGCAGCCGCAGGACCGCTACCGCGAGGAAGGCCAGGGCGATGCCGTAGGACCGGCTGTAGCGCTTCACAGCGCCTTCCCGCAGAAGCAGCAGGTGCCGCCGTGGTCGTCGACGCGCTCTGCCGCGTAGCAGTGGGCGTCCATGGTCGTGCAGCACTGCCGGCTCTCGCAGTGGTCGACGCCGCGGTGAGCCTCGGGGCGGCCGCAGCAGCCGTCCGACGTGCAGAAGAACACGGGCAACAGGTCAGGCATGGGGCACTCTCCTAGGTGGCCTTGAACGGAAGCAGCTTGTAGACGAACAGCAGGAACTGGGACCCGGTCAGCGTCAGGTCGAACGCGAGGCCGGCGACGATGCAGACCACGAACGAGTCGATCGGCAAGTAACGGTTCGCCTGCCCCACGGACGAGCCAATCGTCACCGCCCCAGTCAGGTCCCCGATCGGGGGCGAGGCGAAGGACGCGAGGGTGAACAGCGGCGTGAGGACGCCGAGCACCAGGTCGAGCATCCACTTCACGATCACGTGCCACCGCCGTACTGGGCGTTGAGCTGGTCGGCCAAGCTCGGCTCGGGGTCGCCGCTCGGGTCGTTCGGCCCGCTGTCCCCGATGAGCCGCTTAGCGCGGTGGTAGCAGGCCCACAGGAACGCGATCCAGATCCCAGCGTCGGCAATCTTGCGCATCGTCGCCACCGTCCAGATGCCCGACCCGTCCGAAGGCTGCAACGCGCACCACGGCTGCAAGCTGTTGAGCGGCAGGTCCGGGAGCAGCCCCGCGCCGGCGTTGCCGGTGTTCGTGCCGGTGCAGGTGCTCGGGTGCTCGAAGCCGTTGATGAAGCCGTTGATGAACACCGGGCCCGCGAGGATGAACGACCAGGGCGCGCGCGTGCCGATGTCGCCGGCGAAGCCGCCCCACTGCGTCGCCAGGTCGCCGTCGTAGAACGCCCACTTGAGTGCGCACTTCACCGGCACGAGCACCCAGTCGACCGGGTTCCAAGACCAGCCAGACCCGAAGCAGCTCGCCGTGTCCGCGCCTGTAGTGACGCCCACCTCCGGATCGGAGCTCGGGTTGTCACCGCTGGCCGGCGTACCCGTGCCCGTCGACCCCGTGGGCTGCGGGTCCGGTGTCGTGACCGTGCTCGTCGTCGTCCGACTGATCGGCGCCGCCATGAGGATGCCGTCCGGGTCGTCGCTCGCCCTCCCCCCGGTCAGATAGACCACCTGGGGTGCCGCGGTCGGCGTGACCGCCGTGCAGGACGGCAACGTGAGGTCCGGGGTCGCCGTGCCGCCTGCGC
>JAODNA010000119.1 GCA_025465135.1 Frankiales bacterium
TGGGTGCTCGACTGGAACGTCGACGCCCAGGGCTTCTACCGCTCGCTGGGTGCGCGACCCGAGGACGACTGGACCGTCTGGCGCGTCGACGGCGAGGCGCTCGCCGCACTGGGCACCTAGTCCGGCCAAGGACTCCCGCTACTTCCAGCGGAAGTGGACGAAGACCCGGCCGAAGTTGTCGGAGTCCTTCTCCACGCGGTGGTAGAGGGCCTTGATCTCCTTCTGCTCGAGGAAGCGCAGCACGCGCTTCTTGAGCTGACCCGAGCCCTTCCCCGGGATGATCTCCACGAGCGGGGCCTTCTTCGCCACCGCCTCGTCGATGACGGCGCGCAGCGCCTTGTCGATGTCGCCGCTGCGGTTGTAGATGTCGTGGAGGTCCAGCTTCAGCTTCACCCCGACAGTGTGCGGCTAGTCGCGGCGGATCTCGCGCACCCCGCGGCCGGGGTGCCAGGAGGTGATGACCAGCTGCGTGCCCGCGTCGTCGAGGCGGGTCAGCACCACCTCCGTGATGTCGACCGCGAAGCGGTGCGATGCGTCCGGCGACTCCCGCGGCAGGGCACGGCCGGCGACCTTCGCCTCACCCTCCCAGGCGGTCGGCTGACCGTCCGGCGGGTCGACCGTCGGCGAGTGCAGCGCCAGTCGCGGATCGCGCAGGAGGTCCTTCGCCTTCACCGCATCCGGCATGCTGCCGATCCGCAGCTCGCCGTCGGCGAGCTCGACCTCAGAGCCGCTGATGCGCGGCGACCCGTCACGCCGAGATGTCGCGAGCGTGCAGTGCTTGCGGATCGAGAACCGCTCGCGCACCCGGGACGCCAGCTCGGGCGCGTCCGTCTCGAACTCCTGCCAGCTGCTCACGACACCACCCTCACAGGGTCCTCCGACAGAACCTCAGCCCGTGAGAGCCAGGCCGAGCGCGCAGGCGAGGCAGCACAGGACCACGCTCGCGCCGACGTACAGGGCAGCCCCACGAGGCGGCATCGTCGCGGTCTCCACGGCGAAGGCCGAGTACGTCGTGAAGGCTCCGCAGAAGCCCACGCCGAGCAGTGCGTACGACGGCGTCGCCAACCCGGCGAACAGGCCGATCAGCAGGCTGCCCACCACGTTGACCACCAGCGTCCCGCGCTCCCCGGCGACGGCACGCGAGACCAGCAACCGCGCCGGCGCGCCGACCGCTGCTCCCAGCACGACGAGCAGCGCATTCATCGCGGTCCCCCGAGCCGCCGGCCGATGCGCAGTCCCGCTGCCGCCGCGCTCAGACCGAGGAGCAGGGACAGCGCGACGTAGACCGCGGCCACGGCCGGGGCGCGGCCCAGCAGCCGATCGGTCTCCAGCGAGAGCGCCGAGAACGTCGTGAAGCCACCGAGCACGCCCGTGCCGAGGAAGGGTCGCATCCAGCGCGCGCGCGGCCACCTCCCGACGAGCAACCCGAGCGCGAGGCAGCCCGTGACGTTGACCGCCAGCGTCGCTACCGGCAGCGACGAGCGACCGTGGGGCAGCGCGACCGCGAGGCCGTAGCGCGCGAGCGAGCCCAGTGCGCCCCCCGCCGACACCACGAGGAGCACCGGCACGAGCGGCACCGGCAGCGGGGGGAGGTCGGGGTCGTCGGTGGTCACTCCGGCGCGGGCTCGGCGCGCGCCGACACAGCCTCGGTACGACGTGACCATCGCAGCGCGAGAGCACCAGCGACGGCTGCCGCGGCGGCTCCCGGCAGCCCAAGACCCGTGCCGGTCCGGGGCAGCTGACCCGACCCGGGCGCCGGCACCGCGGCGGGCGGACGCGAAGCAGGTAGCGCGGTCGACAGCGCGAAGGGCGCCTTCACGAGGAGCTCGACGTTGCGGTCCTCGACCTTGCCCCTCCGCGCATCGGACCGCTCCTGCCAGTCGTTGGCAGCGAGCTCGCGGGCGAGTGCAGCCAGGGCCCGCGGTGAGTCCGTGCGGCCGCCGTAGGACAGGGAGGCATCTGCGTCGAGAACGGTCGCCACGATCGACAGCGTGCCGTCGCGGTTGTCGACGACCTCCACGGTCCGCGCCTGGGTCGGCCAGTCGATGTGCGCCGCGGTGTTGAGCTCCCAGAAGCCGCCGCCACCCGCGCGGACGTAGGGCGTGACGCGGTTGACGTGGGTGTGCCCGTTCACCCAGAGCACGACGTTGGGGTACTGCAGCAGCAGGTCGCGCACCGTCGTCCCGAGCACGCGCTGCGACGGGCTGTCGACCGACACGATCGGGTTGGTCATGGTCGCGATCGTGTGGTGGCTGAAGACGATGACGAGCTTGTCGTGACCCGGGCCGCTGACCTCCTTCAACCGGGCGGTCAGCCAGTCCAGCTGGGTCTGGTCGATGGATCCGTCGGACTCCCCGTTGGGGTTGACCGTGTCGAGCACGATGGCGCGCACCTGCGGGTGCGGGTCGAAGACGTAGTACGCCGTACCGGCGGTGACGTTGGCGGCGGTGTAGCCGTGCCCGACCGGCAGACCTCCCGTCGTGAAGTGCTCCTTCACGGTCTCGGCCCGCGACAGGATCCGCCGCTCCGGGTCGGCGGTGACGACCCGCACCGGACCCGTCGCGAGCGCAGGCAGGATCGACGGGTCGCCTTTGGTGAGTCCGCGCTGCACGTCGTCGGGCGAGGCACCGGCCGGCAGTCCGACGACCTTCACGGTTCCGGTCGACTCCGCGAACAGCTGGAACGACTGCGGGAAGTTGCCCTGGACGAGCCCGTCGTGGTTGCCGTAGCAGGTGTACCAAGGCATCGAGAGGCCACCGGGCGTGAACGGCCGCCGGGCGGCATCGAGCAGCCCCTTGACCGTCGGGAACCCGTAGCTCGTGCGCGCCAGGTCCGGGGTCTTCCCCGCCGGCGGCCCGTCCGGGTGCCAGTAGTGCACGTCGTACGACGTCGCGTCGCCGTCGTGGACGCCCTCCCACTTCGCCGGGTCGCCGGAGTCGGGGCGGATGGTCTTCCCGTCGAGCAGGTCGATCTGCCAGCGCAGCTCGTTGCGCTGGCAGTTGTCGGCGTTGTCGCCCGTGCAGATGGCGAACGCCAGCGGCGCTCCCAGCAGCGGACCCCGGCGTACCGACTCGACCGCCGAGATGACCGCGTCCGCGGTGTGGGTGGTCAGCATCTCCTGCGGCCGGTACGCCGCCGCGAACAGCAGCGGGTCACCGGGCCCGTCGTTGTAGCGGTCGAGGAACTCCACCCGCGCGGGTGACTGGGCGTCGACGAGGTGGATGTCGGTGAGGTGGGCGAAGGCGAGCACGGAGCGCCTGCGGGCCTCGCGACCGGCGACCGCCTTCGTGCCGAGGTCGCTGCGCACCTGGTGCGGCTCGCCGGCGCCGGACACGAGCCGGACGTAGCCCTGCGCGTTGGCCGCCGGCCCGCGGCGGACCGTGGTGTCCAGCGTGGTGCCTTCCGGGTGGAGCGGACCCGTGGCCGCCGCCGCGCTGCGCGCCGGGTAGGCCTGCAGCCCGCTCGACGCGGCGACGGCTGCGGCCGCCCCGGCGGCGCCCTTCAGCAGCTGGCGGCGGCTCGCGCTCATGGGCTCTCCCTGTCCTCGCCGCGCAGCGTGCCATCCCGCACTGCCGGGTGCCCCTTCGCGACACGTCCGGCGCGGGTCGCGTCGCGGGCGTCACCCGTCCGACATAGGATCGCCTGACCCGGAGCGACCAGCCGGGCCATCCTGTCGTGGGATGCGGCCGCACGGCCGGTGACGACGGCCGAGCCCCTGGAGGGAGCATGACGGAGCAGATGGGTACGACGAGGGCCGGCGAGGCGCTGTCCGGAGCCGGTCGCGACGTCGTCACCCTGCGACTGCCCGCCGCCGGGGCCTACCTGTCGGTGCTGCGCACCGCCACAGCGAGCCTGGCCTCCCGCCTCGACTTCACGATCGACGAGATCGAGGACCTCCGGATCGCCGTCGACGAGGCCTGCGCGATGCTCCTCACGCAGGCCGTGCCCGGGGCCGACCTCGAGTGCAGCTTCGAGCTCACGGGAGACGCGATCGCCGTGTCGGTCGCGGTGCTCACCCTCGACGGCCAGGAGCCGTCGCGCGACACCTTCGCCTGGACCGTGCTGACCGCGCTGGCCGGCGAGGTCGACAGCTCCGTCGACACGGAGAACCGGGTCACGCTGTCCCTGCGCAAGCGCCGGGGCGAGTTCCCCGGCGAGACCCCGTCCGACTCGTGACAGGCCTGACCGGCGAGGGCACCACCAACCCGGTGGACGCCTCGGATCTGCCCGTACAAGCCGAGGGCGAGGCCGTCACCGGCCCCGAGGCCGAGGTCCCGACCGAGGCCGAGATCGCTGCGCTCCCGACCCGCTCGGAGCGCAGCGCGGCCGATCGCGCCAAGGCCCGCGAGATGTTCGTGCGGCTGGCCGCCCTGCCCGAGGGCGATCCGGAGCGGGCCCGCCTGCGCGACGAGCTCGTCGAGGCCCATCTCCCGCTGGTGGAGTACCTCGCCCGCCGCTTCCGCAACCGCGGCGAGCCCCTCGACGACCTGATCCAGGTCGCGACCATCGGTCTGATCAAGTCGGTCGACCGCTTCGACCTCGAGCGTGGCGTCGAGTTCTCGACCTACGCGACCCCGACGATCGTCGGTGAGATCAAGCGGCACTTCCGGGACAAGGGCTGGGCGATCCGGGTCCCCCGCCGGCTGCAGGAGCTCAAGCTCGCGCTGACCAAGGCGACCAGCGACCTCTCGCAGAAGAACGGCCGCGCACCGACCGTTCACGAGCTCGCCGAGCACCTCGGCCTGTCCGAGGAGGAGGTGCTCGAGGGCCTCGAGTCCGCCAACGCCTACTCGGCCGTGTCCCTCGACGCTCCCGACGGCGGTGACGACGACTCCCCCGCCGTCGCCGACTCCCTCGGCATGGTCGACGAGGCGCTCGAGGGCGTCGAGTACCGCGAGTCCCTCAAGCCGCTGCTCGAGAAGCTCCCCGCCCGCGAGAAGAAGATCCTCATGCTGAGGTTCTTCGGCGGGATGACCCAGTCGCAGATCGCCGGCGAGCTCGGCATCTCGCAGATGCACGTCTCCCGCCTGCTGGCCCGCACCCTCATGCAGCTCCGTGAGGGCCTCCTCGCCGAGGACTGACGCTCTCAGGGGTCGCAGGACGGCATCCGAGGGTGCCGTCGGGGTGCCACCGCGCGACCCTGGGCGCCGTCAGGTCTCCCGGAAGGTGTCCCGG